>NZ_OZ376781.1:0-1522 GCF_977929215.1 Synechococcus sp. CS-603 | reverse complement strand
AAGAAGGGAGCAGGCAGGCCCCCTCCTGGCAATAGTCCAAAGCAGCACCAAGCCCTTGGCCTCCAGGAGTCGCAGCCGATCCCGCAACAAGTGGCTGCCGCTCTCTCCAACCGAGCAGCAGGCCCGCGCTGCCTCCAAAGGCACTCCGCTGCTGCAGCCCTGGCGGGAGCATCCCTCCTTGGTGGCCGTGCGTGATCGGCTTCAGCTCGCCTACGACTGCTGGAACCTGCTGCAGTCACCGGAAGGCGCCTGCCGCCGCAGCGTCTACCTGCCCCAAGGCCACAAGGAGCCTTCTCTCTCCTACGGCAGCCGCATCGAAGCGGCCCGGCCGACCGGCTTCTTCCGCGATGCCCTGCGCACCTATGCCGGCATGCTCTCCTTCCTTCACCCCCGCGCCCTGCCGAGCAGCCTGCTCCGCGTGCTCGGTGATGTCGATGGCCACGGCACCGACCTGTCGGTGTTCCTGTTCGTTGCCGATCTGCTCGTGCTGCGCGATGGCGGCTGTCTGTTGATGGTGCTGCCGCCCGAGCACCGCTGGCCCTCCGAGGGGCATCGCCTCGATGCCATCGCCGCTGGAGATCGCGCTTCCCTGCCCCGGCTGCTGCTCGTGCCGCGTACGGACCTGCTGGACTGGGCACAGCCGAATCCCCAGGCGGCACCCCACGGCCTCTGGTGGCGCCAGGACCGCCGCCGGCCTGTGACGCCGCGGCAGCACGGTGCCATCCCTGTTCACTTCATCGGCCCTGACGGCAATCAGCTGCAGTCCGCTCAGCTTTCCGACTGGACCTATCACCGCCTGCTGCTCACCCCTGATGGCCTCAGCCAGGCCGCCTTCGCCGCGGTGCCCAGCCCCCGTGAACCCGCTGGTTTCAGGGCCCAGCCCCTTGGCACCGCCTTGCTCAGCCCCAGGCTGCATCAGCTTCCTGCGGTCTGGTACGCGGCCGATGGTGCGTCCTTCGGCCATGGCGATCTGCCGCACCTGGGTCTGGCGCACCAATACCTCACCCACTACCGCCTCAAGAGCGAGTACGAGGATCTGTTGTCGCGCTGCGCCCTGCCGGTGGCCGTGCGCAGCGGCCTGGTCGATCAGTTCGGCAACGTGCCTGATGCCGATGGCGATGAGCGCCCCGCCGAACCGCTGGTGCTCTCGACCAACACCTTCATGGACCTGCCTGCCGGCGCGGACTTCGAGTGGAAGGAGATCCGCGCCCGCTCCCTGGCCGAGCACCGCGCTTACCTGCAGATGCTGGATCAGAACATGCGCCGCGATGCGCTCGTGCCCGCCGAGAACATGGGCGCCGGCCGCAGTGAACAGGAGATCAGCCTCACCGCCGGGCAATCCTTTGCGCTCCTGCAGTCGCTGGCCACGCACAAGACCTCGGTGTTCTCCACCCTGCTGGGCCACTGGTGCGCTCTCACCGGTGATCCGCTGGAGGCAGGAGCCGGGGTGTCGCTGACCGTGACGCCGCTCACCCCGCCAGCTCGGCCCCTGCCCTCAGTTGGTGAATGGCTCACCCTGCAT
>NZ_OZ376780.1:0-2829 GCF_977929215.1 Synechococcus sp. CS-603 | reverse complement strand
CTGCCCCGCCTTTCTGCTGACACCTGGCGGCTAGGCCGCTGGCAAGAGGAGGAGAACGTCACCCAACACGGCAATGCCCACCCCCATGACCGTGGCGCGGTTGATGGACCGCTTCCAGTACTTCGAGAGCAAGGAGCAGCAGCAGGAGGCTGTGGCGATGCTGCACGACGCGATCGGGCGGATCGAGCAGCAGCAGGGCCAGGCCGAAATCCTGCTGGAAGAGGCGCCATGGGCTCTGCGTTTCAGCGAGTCACCGCCAGCACCGCCGGCACCAGCCTTCGGCAACCCGCTGGTGGTGCCCTACTTCTCCCAGAACGACAACGCCAGCGGCACCGGCTACCGCGAGTGCTTCTCCTCGAGCTGCGCCATGCTCGCCGCCTTCTGGGGCAAGGTCAGCAGTGATGACGCCTACAACGTCATCCGCGCCCGGTACGGCGACAGCACCGACGCCCAGGCCCAACTTTCAGCTCTGCGTTCGCTGGGTTTAGAGGCCAACTTTTTCACCAACGGCGTCACCGCCGATCTGATCAAAGAGATCGACGCCGGCCGGCCCGTCGCCACCGGCTGGCTGCACAAAGGCCCCAGCTCCAGCCCATCGGGCGGCGGCCACTGGACCGTGGTGATCGGCTACGAAGCGGGCGGCTGGATCCACAACGATCCCAACGGTGAGGCCAACCTCGTCGGTGGTGGTTACACCAGCAACCTCAACGGCAAGGGCCAGCACTACAGCGCCAAGAACTGGGATCCCCGCTGGAGGCCCGGCGGCAGCGGCGGCTGGTTCTTGGTTTGTAAGGGCTGAGCAGAGCCATGGCGGACAACACCAGCAACCTGCAGCACTGGCTCTCCTTCTTCTGCGCCAGCACCGTCACCCGGGCCAGCTTGGGTGCCATCGCGCCACTTACGCCAGAAGAGGCCGCCGGCTTCATCGGCTGCATGATCGTCGAGACAGGCTCCACTGATCTCTCTGATCTCGATGTGATCGAGGAGGGCAGCGGCGCCGGCCGCGGGGCCATGCAGTACACCGGCGTGCGCCGGCCTCCTTACGACGACGCCAGGGAGCAGGCGCTGGTCGAGGGGATCGATCCCAACAGCAACGAGTGGCAGCAGCTCTACTTCGCCCAGGAGTACGCCGGCCTGCACGATCCAACCGAAGGTTCCCTGATCGGCTGGTGCTGCGTCTTTGAGGACCGTCCCGCCGGCCTGGATCCAGCCACTGCTGCCGCCTACTGGACCGGTTCAGCCGAAAGCGGTGAGGGCTACTTCAGGCCCGGCACACCCCACAGCGAACGTCGTCAGGCCGAAGCCATGCGCATCTGGGACTTGATCGAAGCCGGAGAACTGCTCATCCCCACCGAGCAAGACCATGGACGGACGACCTGAGCGACCACGACACCAGATCCCTCCACCACCACCGCCAGACGACGAGGGGCTGCCACCGAAAACGCCCTTCGACCGCGAACGCTTCCTCTTTGTCCTGCTCGCTGGCGTGATCATCAGCGAGTTCGCCATCTACATCCTCGGCGCAGGGATCTGCGGCTGGCGTTTGATCTTCTACGGGGCCAGAGACTGCCCAGAATTCATGCAGCGGCTGCAGACCGCCACTGATTCCACCCTCAACTTGATCCTCGCCCTGCTCGGTGGTGCCGCCATCGGCAGCAGCGTCAGCCGGGGCAAGCCGTAAACGGCAGGAACGATCCGGGCAAGCAGCCCGCGTGATCAAGGGTCCGTGGTGGCCGCCACTCATCCGCTTCCAGCTTGCCCTTCTCTGCGTTTCGGGCTGGTGATGCGCGTTTTTCGCACACCGGCCATGCCCCGTCCCCTCTCCGCACGCGATGCCCTGATCCTGGAGTTCCTGCCACTCGCTGATGCCACCGGCGGCAGCTTCTCTCGCCAATTCGCCGGTCTGATCGAGCGAGAAGATGCGATCCAGGTCGCCAGGTTGGCCCTCACCACAGCAGTCAGCCGGATCAGCAACCGCAGCACAGCCCAGGCTTTCCTCAGGGCCAACATCGCCGGCGCACTGCGCCACCATCTCCGCGATCGCGTCCGCCTGGTGCGGGTGTCACGCCGCGAGCATGAGAAAGGCACCACGCCGTTCCGGCACGAAAGCTTGGATCAGCCGCAGCCCAAAACCGGCCTCTGCCTGTTGGATTTGATCCCTGCTGAGGCCAGCGCAGAGCAGAGCGAAGAGTCAGGCCAGCTCGAAGCGATGCTGGATCAACTCCCGGCCAATCAGGCCGTCGTGCTCAGGCTGCACATCCTCCAGGGCCTCTCGATTCGCCAGGCGGCAGAAGCCATGGGGGTGAGCCACACCACAGCCCACCGGCTGGAGCGCAAGGCACTGGCCAGCCTCAAGGCGGAGCTGGCCTGAAGGCCATGGCCCTGAATCACACCAACGAGTCAGACCAGCTCCAGCGCCGTGTTGCGGCGCAGGTAGGTCTCCAGCTCCAGCTTGCGGATCACCCGCGACTCATGGTTGTTGCTGATCTGAACCTTCTGGCCGCTCATTGAAGCCGTCACCCGCCAGGGGCCGGGGCTCGCGGGTCGCGGCGCGGGGGCAGCAACAGCTGGTACCTCGCCCAACAATGCCGCCAGTTCGCTTCGTTCTCCAGTCATTCAGCACAACGCCGGGCATCAGCCATTGCCACTGAGCAGACGGCAGAACGCTGAGAAGTCGGCTGGCGGGTTGCTTCATGGTCCGCCGGGGCGCAAGGGCTACGCAAGCGGTTGCGCTGCGCACCACCGCCCTTGCCCTCCCGGCAGGAGCGGGCGCGTCCCGTCACTCCGCCTTTGGCGGCCCGGCCCATGGCTTACGCCCTCAATTCCCTT
>NZ_OZ376779.1:0-42711 GCF_977929215.1 Synechococcus sp. CS-603 | reverse complement strand
CAGATGGCCTGGCGGCCCTTGGCTCACGCACCAGAAGTGGGCCACCGGGGGCCGCCTTGCTCAGTCTCGCCACGCTGCTGTGGCGGTATCGCTCGGCAGCAGCCCAGGAGGCCCCGTGGAAATCGTGGTGGTGAAGGCCAAGCGCAACCAGAAGGCAGCCCATCGGTGCTCGGGAATCCATTCGCGCTGGGGCGCGATGGCTCCCGCACCGAGGTGGTCGCGGCCTACAGGCGCTGGCTCTGGGCGCAGATGCAGGCGGTCCGGCTGGAGCTGGTCTGCTGGTGCGCTCCCTTGGCTTGCCATGCGGATGTGATCAGCTCAGCCCTGCTGTGGCTGCACCAGCAGGGCAATGGCAAAAGCCAGTGAGCACCGCACCTATTGGCATGGCCACCCCCAGACGCACCAGGTCCAGCACCAGCAAGGCAGCGCGCAAGTCACCGAGCAAGGCAACGGCCAAGGTAATGCCCAAAACCAAGGCCAAGCCGGTGAGCAGCAGCAGCGGCCCCGAGGTCGCGGTTCCCAGCCAGAGCACCCTCAGCCGTCAGCAGAGCGCCGAGCAGCAGCGCTGGCAGGCAGAAGACGACCTGCGCACCCTGCGCCGCGCCGAGGAGATCCGCGCCCAGCCCACGCGGCTGAAGGTGGTGGTCAAGATCGCCACCGAGGAAATGCAGGCGCTTGAGAAGATCAAGAAACGGATCTGACGGTGGGGGTGGGTCGCGCGGGCTTCCTCATGGTCTGCGGCGGCGCAAGGGCTACGCAAGCGGCTTCGCCGCCCTTGCCCTCGCCGCAGTTGCCATCGCGGTCCTGCGCTCGTTCGCACCCATGGCCACCACATCAAGAAGGCCCCGGTCCAAAGCCAAGAAGTTCGATGGGCCTTCACCAGAAGAAAAGCTGGTCGCCTCCATCGTCGCCCTCATGGAGAAAGGCGTCGCGCCCTGGCGCCGGCCATGGGATGGCAGCGGCGGTGGCCATCACGTCAACTTGATCTCGGGTCATCGCTACCGCGGCGCCAATCCGATCCTGCTCACGCTCGGCCTGCACATCCGGGGATCGGCCCTGCCGTTCTGGTGCGGCTTTGCTGAGGCCAAAAAGCTTGGAATCTTCCCCCGCAAGGGCAGCAAGGCGTTTCACATCCTGCGGCCCCAGCTCCACAGCCGCGAGGAGGCAGGCGAAGCCGGTGAAGTCAATGTGCGTAGCTGGGCCACCTACCGGCCGGTGGCGGTGTTCAATACCGCCGATCTCGAGGGAGCCGCGCTGCCTGGATTTATCGAAGCCCGCAAGGCAGCGGAAGGCGTGGAGCCCAAGCCGGAGCCTGAGCGCCTGGAAGCTGCCGAGGCCGTGCTGGGCGCTTGGCCGGTGCCGGTCAGCTTTGGGGGTGATCGGGCCTGCTACCTGCCGGCGATCGATCGGATCCAGCTACCCGATCGCGCCAGCTTCCACTCACCAGCGGCGTTCTGTGCCACCTGGGCCCATGAAGCCGTCCACTCCACCGGCCACGAATCGCGGCTCAAGCGGGATCTTGGGGGTGTCTTCGGGAAGGCTCGCTATTCACGCGAGGAGCTGGTGGCTGAGCTCGGCGCTGTGCTGCTGGGTGATCGGCTGGAGATCGGCAGTGAGATCGAGAGCCATGCCGCCTATCTCAGTCACTGGATCGAGCTTCTCAAGGAATCGCCCAAGGTGCTGTTCCAGGTGCTCAGCGAGGCTCGGCAGGCGGCGGAGTTGATCTGCGCGGAGTCATCAGACGTGGTGCCGATCGAGGCCATCTCCACCTGATGCGGAGGGTCCTCGTCCAAATTGCTACGTTGCGGCCTCAGCAAAACTCTGGCACTTTGCGAGGGATGGGATGAGGGACATCGAACAGCGAAAGGGCGTTATGTTGCTTTTTGATATCTATTTCTTGCTGAGCAACATCTGATGGATATCTCATCATGTTCCCGTCAACACAGGCTTTTGAGGACTCCACTCGTTCGAAGTGGTTAGATTCTGACAAAAGAGATGCATTTCTTCGGCGATCTAGAGGTATCTCTGGCCAGGCTCCAGTGCTGAAGGTTCTCTTCCTCTAACACAGCTTCTGAATTCATGCACGACCCAATCGGCGCCTTCCAGCGCATCCGAGAGCTATATCTCAGCTATCTCGACACTGCCTTTCGGATTGAGGATCCAACCCTTCGGGAGGAACGGCGGACTCTGCTACGCCAGCCAGGTCAGCTATGCACTTCTCCATTGCTGGAGGCCCAACCCCGCTGGGCCTCTTACAAATTCGACTTTGATCAGATCAGGAATGCAGAGGACACAGGTTTCGGCGAGCCCATGGAGCCGGCGCTGGCACATCTAACCCAGAAGGCTCGTGAAGCCTTCATTGACCTCATCGCTTGCGGCCTCATGCCCTCCATCGGCGCAGGGAATGCTCGCAAACCTTTCCCTCCATATAGGCACCAGGCCGAGATGCTGGCCCGAGGCTGCCGCGACGCACAGGCAGGTGTCGTGACGTCAGGTACTGGTTCTGGCAAGACCGAAGCCTTCCTGTTGCCGATCCTGGCCACGATTGTGGAGGAGGCCACCCGAGAAGGGAAGGAGTGGGCCCGTCCGGAACCCGATTACCTCCAACGGTTCTGGTGGCGTATGCACGACGGGCTGCCGATTGCCGAACGGAACCAGCATGGGAAGTACGAGATCCGCAGTGAGGCACATTTCACCGACGGCCAAGCACTTCGTTGGGATGAATATAGTGGTAATAGAAAACGCATTGGCGAGAAACGAAAGCCGGCGATCCGGGCATTGATCCTCTACCCGATGAACGCCTTGGTGGAAGACCAGATGTGCCGGTTGCGATTGGCCCTTGATTCACGGGAAGCGCGCGAGTGTCAGGACCGACATCTGAACGGCAACCGCATCTTCTTTGGCCGCTACACCGGGAAGACCAAAGGCGGCCCAGCTTTTTGTATGCCACATGAGGAGATCCTCGGCAATCTTGACTCTCAGGATCTTCGGAAAACAGTGGCGAATGGCATCCCAGGCTTGCCACAAGACGACACCGTGCTGAGGGACTGGAAGAACCGTGTCGCAGGCTCCCGCAAGCGTCGCATCGAAGAAGTGATCGTCGAGCTGTCCCAGGCAGATGACCTGCAGCGGGAGATCCGCCGAGCAGCCGGTCTTGCAGAAGACCAACAGATGGGGCTGGATGCCCTCCCTGTTCATCTGGATCGTGCCTTCGCCTTCCCTTCCGTGGACGGCGGTGAACTGCTGACCCGCTGGGACATGCAGGACACTCCACCGGACATCCTGGTGACCAACATCAGCATGCTGAACGCCATGCTGAGCCGCCGCACAGAAGCGGGGATGCTGGAGGCCACGAGGGAGTGGCTGGAGTCCGACCCCGCCAACCGCTTCACCCTGGTAATCGACGAGCTTCACCTGCAGAGGGGCAGCGAAGGGACCGAGTTCATCTATCTGCTGCGGTTGCTGATCGCCCGCCTTGGCTTCGACGATCCGCAGCGTCACAACCAGTTGCGGATTCTTGGCTCTAGCGCATCACTGCCGGTGGAAGGAGAGCAAGCCGAGAGCAGTCTCGACTACCTGTACGACGCCTTCGCCGATTTCGGATTGCCCTACGGCTCCAATCGCAATGACTGGAGGCAGGCAATCGTCCCGGGGTTCCCCGTACCCATACCCGAGGAGCAGCCATTGCCTTCGGGCCTAACCGAAGCGACCTTCCTGGATGAGGCCATCGACAATCTTCTTGAAAGCGAATGGGGCCGGAGGGGCATGCAACCCGACGAGCTATTCAGCCAAGCAGATCTCGCAGACGATGGTGAGGCCTTTAAAAAGTTTTTCGATACAATGGGTGTGGAGGAAGGGGAAATACTGGAGCGCTGGGTTCGCTTTGCCTATGGAGTTGGTGTCTTGCTAGAGAAAAATAGCAAGCATGTGGGTGCAGCACCGATGGCCACGACTCTGACTCACCTTGCCGACCACATATGGGGCGAGACGGCATGGGCTGATTACGGAGATCCAGAGGTACGCAATCAACGTATCGAGCGCAATCTGCGAGTGCTCACTGCCTTCATAGGTGCCATTGACAGTGAAGGGCAATTCTCAGACAAGCTGAAACGCACTGCCGCTAGGCTCAAGCTTGAGGCTACGCGATTTCGGGTCCACACCTTCTTTAAAAGTCCGGAGGGGCTTTTTGTTGACGTGGTGCCGCCGGCATGGAGATCAGCGGATTCACCCGAGCGATGGCAAGGGAGGCTTTCGCTCGACCGCAAAGGCACTACCTATTCAACTACTAGGAAAGAAACTGAGGTGCGTCAGTTCGAACTCCTCTATTGCGAGGCCTGTGGAGAAACATTCCTGGGCGGTATGCGCAGCGGAACTGACGAGGACGATCCCGACGTCCTCGTGGAAATCCTTCCCGACGAGGGGCGGATCGAGCGGTTGCCGGATCTACCAGTTGCCGATCGATTCGAGGAACTGACCCACGATCAGTATGTAGTCATCTGGCCTAAGAACGATGCTGAACATCCGTTACCCGCTCCGGACCACCGGGAAGAAACCTGGATTTGCGGATTCCTTGATGTCGGCACAGGAATCGTCAAACGCATTCAAGGTAATGGCGAAGGTCTGCTGCAACCCGTCTACGTCTTTAGGCGAAACGTCAATCGAGGGATGAATGGACCATTCGCTGACGACCAGCCAGGGAGTCATACGCCTTGCAGCTGCCCTCGTTGCGACACCGACTACGGCCCTCGACGGGGAAAGGCTCGCAGTGGACAACAGGTTTCGCCACTGCGTAACTTCAGGGCAGGTTTCGCAAAATCTACCCAGCTGTTGGCGACAGAGGCCTACGACGTGATGGCACGGGGAGGGGACCCATCCAAGGCCAAACTCGTGAGCTTCTCCGATAGTCGTCAAGACGCAGCCCGTTCGGCGCTGGATGTGGAACGATTCCGTCACCAGGATGTGATTAGGGAAGTGCTGTTCGGCGAATTGCGATCAGCCGGATATGACATCCAGAATGGTCTACCTGATGAAGAACGTCGATTGGAGCGACGGAAGAGAACTCTAAAGGGGTTTCTTGAGGAAATGGCCGTTGGTAATGGCACCCCCCCTCAGGATCTCCTAGAGGATATTGAGAATGAAAAAGCTGAAGTTCAAAAGCTGGAGAGAAAGATTGTCCAAGCCAGGGCGGGAATTGTTCCTTTGACAGAGATAGTGGAAGTCACTGCTCCCAGGCCAGAAGCCAAAGTGCTTCCCTTTCTGACCAGGTTGCTGGAGCTTGGCATCCATCCTTACGATGAGCGAGGCATAAAGAAAGTTGAGATAGTCGGCGCTAGTAGTTCATGGATTGAGTGGTGGCGGCTTTTTCAAAAAGCACCTGATGGCAAAGGCTACTGCTGGCGGATTCCAGAGGGGTATAACTTAGATGAAAGCGACTTCACGAGAATTGCAAATGTCTTTCTCGCGGAAAAGGTCCTCGACACAATCGGAGATGTCATCTTTAAGAAAAACTATTTTGCTCTAGAGTCCACCGGCTTTGCCTATCCGGTTCCACTTGGATTAAGCCTACTCAGAGACGATGGCACATTTGACCTCAGAAGGATGCAACAAGCTGCGGCGTGGATGCGAATCTACGCCGACCACTATCGTTTCGCACCTTCGGACTACCAAAGGTGTGATGGCCTAGATCCCTCCTCAATGACTAGGACTTCGGGACTTGCCAAGACCGTCAGAAGGATCGCGGAGGCCAGGGGGGGTGTCGATCCGGTCGATTTCTTCCATAGCGCACAGGCTCTCATGGCGGAAGCGAAATATTCCGACGCTTCCGGAGACTACGTTCGTCTCGCTCGGATTGGTTTTCGGATAGCTTCCGACTCCGATCCAGTTCTTCGGTGCAGCAATTGCCGTCGTGTCCACCTTCACCAAGGCATAGGCGTATGCACCCGTTGCGGGGGCAGCTTCTCCCCGCCTGATGCAGCGGAGTCGGTTGGCAAGTTGATCCATGGCAACTTCCTGGGGCGTCGTCTCGCACGTTCCCTTGAAAACAACGGCAATCGGGGCGATGTGTTCCGACTGCGTTGCGAGGAACTAACTGCGCAGACAATTGATCCCGCCCAACGCCAGCGCGAGTTCAAGGGCATCCGATTGCATTCTGAACGTGGAGATCAGATTGCTCCGCATGGCATTGAGATGCTCATGGTCACAACCACCATGGAAGTTGGCATCGACATTGGACCCTTGCAGACGGTGCTGCAGGCGAACATGCCTCCGCAACGATTCAACTACCAGCAGCGGGTGGGACGAACCGGTCGTCGTGGCCAGGCCTTTTCGTTCGTGGTCACGCTCTGCCGCTCCAAGAGTCACGACCTCCACTACTTCAAGAGACCAGAGTCCATAACGGGGGACGCGCCACCTCCGCCATTCCTTGTAAAGCGCTTGTCGCGTATCGCCGAACGCCTTGTCCGGAAGGACCGCCTTGTGCGTGCCTTCGACTTGATTCGAATCGAAGATCGTCGAACTGGTTTGCGCCTATGGGCCGGTGATGTGGTGCGCCCGGTAGACGTTCATGGGGATTTTATCCCCACATCCGCTATCCTCGAAGCCACGGAGGATGTTCGACAGTTTTGGCAAAACCGCCTGCTTCAAGCACTTGAAAGAGGTCAAGATCGAACCGAAGCGATCGTAACTCTGTTTCAGCGTGGCAGGCGCGAGGGCAGCCGTGATTATGAGGGTCTGCGACTTGAGAGCGCACGACAGCTGATTGATGAGATCTTCACCACAAATTCGACAGCCGCATCTAATACACCAGGTCTAGCTGCACATCTCGCTGATAGCGGTTTGCTACCCATGTACGGCCTCCCCACCCGCGTCAGGGAACTGGTGATCGGCCGAAGCCGCAACGATGGCTACGGTGATCAGGTCGAGACAATCGATCGAGATCTGGAAATCGCAATTTACGAGTTCGCGCCGGGAAACGTGCTTGTCCACGATAAGAAGGAGCACCTCTGCATTGGTCTCACACCTCGAATCAATAGAGCAGGTACCAAATTCGTCACTAGAGGGCCTGTCGCTGACAGGTTTTTCCGCCTAGTCAACTGCACCGTCTGCGGATCAAGCCATAAGTCGAATGAGGACATTTCAGCCGATTCAACATGCCCTAGTTGCGGTGCGTTGATCGGCTCCGAAACTACTGTCAATCTCTGCCTAGAACCAGCCGCTTTCCGTACCGACTTTACCCCACGTTCGGAAGAAACAAGTCGCCTTCCAGGCGGTCGTGGTCGTTCTCTGTGCGCAGACTCGCAGCCACCTGCAGAAGATCAATGGCGAGAGAGCGAGTCTCGACCTGGTGACACATTCGCTGTCGACATACGATGGAATGTCTCCTCAGAATCAACCGTCTATCGCATCAACCGCGGCCCTGAGCAGGCAAACGGTGAAAGCGGATTCAAGTTTAATGGCAAGGTTGGAATACTTCAATCCAACTATAGGAAGGCAACTCCTGGCCCTCTGGGATCCCAAGCGATAGATGAGCGATGCTTACAAGGAAATCTCTCAAGAGCTCTACTCGGCGATGCACCAGCACCCCTTGATTTCGAGGATCAGCCCGTCTATTTAGCGGCCCAGCGCGTCACCGATGGCCTTTACCTTCAGCCAACCGGCCTAAACTCACTCTTAGCATTGGATCGCTTGGGCCGCAACCTACAGCTTCCGTTCGATTTACAAGGTGGCAGTGGCCTAAACCAGGGAACCGGAGAGTCCTATTGGCAGGGAGTGCGCGCCGCTGCAGTTTCCGCTCTGGAAGTTCTAGCTGGGCGAGCCAGCCTGAAACTCGACATTGATCGTGCTGCACTGGAAGTGCTAGAGCCGCGCCTATTCGGAGAACCCGAACGCCTCCTTCCCCTCTTCCAGATTGTCGATGCTCATGTCAACGGAGCAGGTTTCAGTGCCTGGCTTGGCAAGGGGGATACGGGCGTGCCTCCTATCGTTGACATCGTGCATGAACTGCTCGAATCGCAGGAAGCGGAGAATGGCTGGTTCCGAGACGACCATGCCGACGACTGCGGTGAGGCATGCTACCGGTGCCTCAAAAGCTACGACAACCAAAGCCTTCACGGGCTATTGGATTGGAGGCTTGGTCTTTGTTACCTGCGCGCCTTCGCGGACCCCATCTGGGCATGCGGCCTTGACGGTGATTTCTCCTGGAAACCACTTGAACACTGGCCACAAAAGGCCCGAGCGTTAGCCGAGTCTACAGTCACGCTATGGGGAGGTACGCTAGGCGCAGACATGATCAGGGCCTTCGTTCCAACCGGTTGGACCCATGAGCTGACGGCTTTCCGCATCCCTCTCGGTGCTGGCTCACAAGCATGGCTTAGCCCCTGGATCATCATGCGACATCCGTTATGGAATTGTGGTGCTTCAGTTGATGGTCCACTAGGAGACTTCAGGGACGACCTCTTAGGCGAAGGGCATTCCTCAATCTGCTGGGATGACTTCAACCTGAGAAGGCGACGGGGCATGACAAAACAATGGATCATATCGATGTCTCCACGCAGGCCGCGTTCCACCAGGCGGCGCCGTTCGCCTTGAATTCAAGTATCTGGGAGGAGTGGCCGGAACCGCTGCAATACGTCAGCGTGCCCTACCGTTTCAGTGCATCCTCGTTAGGTAGCCCCTTCCGTTGCCCAATTCGTAGCTTCGCAAGGGCAGGCGAACTTCATGCAGCGATAGGACCAGGAATCCCGTCCCTGATCGGGTCCGCCATTCATACCCTGGTGGAGCGTGGAAATCTGACTTATCCCGAACGACTTCGGGAAGGAATCAAGTCATTGGAAGCTGTCATGAAGGATAATCTGGAGCGACTGCCCCCTGCGCAACGCCGAGGAGTTTTGCCGTTAGAAGGGAAGTATCGAGACATGGCGGCTCGTTCCCTGGCTGCCGCATCTTTCTGGTCAATTGCCTCAATGAACGATGGATCGGAAGTACGGAGAGATATTCCTAAACGTTCCAGCTCGTTCAAGGCAGGAAACCGACAATCATCCCAATGGCCTAGACAGCTGGAGTCTTCTCGTTTGATTGAGGAACCCCTGCGCTCTAATCGCTGGCGGCTAGAGGGTCGCGCTGATCTGATCCGAGTCGAGACTGACAGAGTCGAGATTGTCGACTTCAAGTCCGGACGTATCGTCGGTGAGGAGGGCGACATCCTTGACACAATCGTGCTCCAGATGCACGCCTACATGCTTATGGCAGCAGAACGCTGGCCTGGCCATGAGATAAGCCTGAGAGTGCTTGGTCAGGTGGATGTGGATGTACCCATCACCGCGGAATCACTAAGAAGGGTTGAGGAACTGCTGATTGAACTGGAGGCTAGGTTCCCCAGCGGCAGAGAACTGAGCTCGGAGCAAACCGCCAAGACCGGACCGGCTTGTAGGTACTGCCGACTGCGGCCTATCTGCTTGACCTATCTCAAGGGGTCTGCCGGGGAGTGGGCCCGAACAATGCCGCGCAGGGAAAGGATCTCGACGAATGACGTCTGGGGTCATTTCTTGGAACGAGACGACCACTTCGGCGCGATCTTGATCGAGATCCCCGGTGGACAGAAGGCCAAGGTGTTCGGATTACTACCAGAGGAGATCAATGAACTGATACCCGGAAGAGTCATCGGGATCTTTGGGTGCGAGACGCAAGGTCAACCTGCGGGAGGTCGTGCCATTCACCATCCAATCAATTGGTGGGTTCGTAGACTTGGTCGCGAAGTGGCAGGAGTTCGATTATTCGTTAGGAAGAGTTGATAGGCCTTTCCTCATCCAGGAGCAGTCGCAGGTGCTGCTTCTGGATGAGAACATCCTTTGTCTGATAGTCCAAGATCACGGTGAACCTCCACCAAAGCGTCTCCAGAGCATCCATGACGCGACGATCAAGTGCGAAATTCGGACTGATTTTGGACTGTTAGAAATCGGCTCGCGTTCTTGTCGACGTTGTCTCTGCACAGCGCTGTTCAAGCTACCAAAACAGCCTTGTACGAAGGTCTCCACGCTACGACAGGAAAGATCAGATCCGGAGTGCAGGGGAGGCCTTTGCGGTGCAGTCTGAAGCGGTAACAATGACGTTACGCGGTTCGGAAGAAAACAAGCTCCGGCATGGTGGCCTTGCTACGAACGGCGGCCATCAGCCGACGGTGTTGAAGAGTACTAAGACAATCCATACGAAAGAGTTCACCGTTCAGCGATCGCCAATACTTGGACTCGATGACAATGCGCCCTTAATTTGAATACTAATGAGGACCGCACTGGAAACTGGCGTTGCCAGCATGACTTTTTACGATATGCCTTAGCTCAGTAACTGAAGGCCAGTTTTTGCCACGATGCAGCATTCTATGACAGTTGGCACAAACAATTGCCAAGTCGCTGGCGCGTGTTCTTTCGCCAGGCATAAGAGTGCTGATTGGCTTTATATGGTGGCATTCTGCAAAACCGCTGCCATGCTTACCATAGGTTCTGGTGAAGTCAAATCTGCAGACCTCGCACTCAAGTATTCCTGTCAGTCTCATGGCCTCTTTTTTCTTCGCGGCAGCAAGGCTTTTACTGCGTTCACGGAACAAGTGCAGCCGCGTCAACACTTTCCCCTCAGGCGCCTCCTGCTCAGCTTCATCCATATTGCTCTCAAGGCACGCATCACGGGTCGCGACTGCTTCCCTGATCGCAGTAGATACTGAGCTCAGCCGTTGAAGATCGCATGAAAAAGTAGCCCATACCTCTTCCTCAAGCCGAGAACCTCGCTTCAGGCCTTTCCCTTCATAGCTCTGATCAAACCTTAGAAAGTTACTTAGCTTCATTCCGACTCCATTTGGATTCCGGAAATCTTCATCAAGGTCTTGTCCGCGGTGGATCGAAAGGAGATTCAGGACTTTGCTAAGTTCTTGTACTTCTGGGTTGGTCTTGCTTCCTCGAGCCGAAGGTATTCGAAAGTAGAGATCGAGCGCAAGTATCAACTCATCACGAGACCAATCTGGATTACTCATGAAAACGCTCCGGCTCTTTGGCTTGAATCGGACTGAGGTCTAGTGGTCACGAAGCAAGCCCAACCCGATGCTGTGCCGGCCACGGCATCTTGAACTAGAGTGATCATAGTTTAGTGTGTGTTCGGTACCGATGACGAACCCGCCTGCCGAGGAAGGGGAGGCTCTCCCGCCTTTTCGTTCCTCCAAGGAGTTCCCCATCTCTCCCAAGCTCGACAGAGTTCCGGCCCTCTATCCCGAATGCTTCCAGGCACTAATTGAGGCAAATAATGCACGGCGGATTCTGAGAGTGAGGATGGACAAGAAACGGGAGATGATCGCGGAAATTCGACAGGAAGTCGAGCGATTGGAGCTTGATCTAGCACTTGAGGCTGATACCCGTATGCGTCTTCACGCAATGAACGAGATGCTGGTTGATGCCTTGCGGGAAATCCAACAGACGACCGACGAGTTCTCCCAAATTGTCGACGAAGCACAGAGCGTCTCACGAACTGGCATGGGGAGTTTAATTGCGAAGCTGAAATTACTTGTAAGGCGCTGGCGGGACTCGAAAGTCCGCCAGCAGAGGACAATCGCGCCTGCCGGCACCCTCGGAAATGATGGTGGCAGCGATGGTTGAAGCCTTGGTCAATCAATCCGATGACCGTCTTCGCGAGACGACTTCAATCGCCGACCTGTTTCTTGAGGCGAGTCGAGATCTCGCCCGAAGCGATGCAAGGATCTATCGATCCGTGGATCGTCATCTCGCGAGGACCAGGGAAATCTTGAACCGGGCTGAAGCCGATCTTGATATACCACTTCTAGCGGATTCACCTCAAGACATGCTTCTGGGGAAGCCAAGTTATGAAAGACAGACTCGCAAGTCTCTAGAGAGCCTCTGCAGGACCAATGGGATCCGTGGATACTCGCGCATGACGAAAGAAACTATGATTTCTCGTCTGAAGGAGGGTGGAGTGCCTGCGCCGACGGTACCCCTGGATGCCCTCACGAAAATCGAACTAATCGCTCTTCTGGAGGAAGCTGTTCAACGTATTAATCAGCGATGATGAATAATGATCCAGATGACCTAAGCATACTTCCGGTACATCCGGACACCAATGAACTCCTTGAGGCCTACAAAGTATGCCGCATGAAGCTCGTCAGGGCCAATAGGTCACGTAGCGCTCTTAAGGGTCACGACGATCGTCGACGTAGCGTAATTCTCGATCTTCAGGCACAGCTTGAGGAGCTGGAGGCAACTCTGCGCGGGGAGGCTGTCACTAAGACTCGAATCCATGAGCTCAACGCCAGGATCGCTGAGATCCTAAAGATCATGGAGACTGGAAACGATGAGATCGCATCCATTGTCGAAGAAAAAGGTGATACGGGTATCACCAGCTGGGTGATCCGTGTAGCTCGACTCGTTCCGATCATGCTCCGCCTACGGGAGGTCAAGGCAAAGGCCGTTCGTCTGCTGGGGCGAGAGGACTCATCAAATCTCCACCTCCCCGTCATCGGCGAACCTACCGTCCAAGAGGTTTCCGTTGAGGTGCACGCGCCGGAACCGCCCGTCGACTTCGTTCGCGCACTAGAGACCACGATCTCGCGCGATTGGCGTTCTTGGGATGCACCAACCTGGAACGCGCATCTTCTCGACTATTGCTTCTTTCGCAACGCCGACGAACCGGCGTGGGCCGGCATCCCGGCGACGGAAGAGGAGCTCCGGACCCTTACTGGTGATGAGGACGGGAACCCGATGGAGATGGCACAACGACTTGTTAAGTCTTTGGAGATTCAGGCAGCTGCACGGAAGCATCCCGACGGACGGTCCTTTACCACCGGCGATTTCTTTCAACATCAGGTAAGGGGCTATCGCCATACCGTTGATTGTGGCCCGCAGTATTTCTCCTTTCTCTGGCTTACTTGCCTGATAGCCCAGGGCTATCCCGACCCGCATGAAGAGGGTGAATTTCATGCACGATACGAACGTGTCTTCGGCAGGCGGGAGAACCAACAGCTCCGATTGCTTCCCTTGGCGTGGGAGGAACTCGCCCTCTGGCTCGCCTTGGACGATGCGGCCCTGGGGACTGCCCACCGCAGGCTGGAGTTGCCGCCGGTCGATCCGGGGCGGCGTCTTATTTCCCACTCATGGAAGCTTTCGTTCCCGAGGCGGAGCGACCGCAAGCGTCTTCAGGAAGGATTCCATCGCTATGCATGTGAAGGGAACCTTGATCCCTGCTCCATTGATCTTGTCGAGTTCCTCCATTCCTTTGGTGGGTTCGCACGAACATTCGCCACCGAGCTTGAGGACCATCTGTCGAAGGTCCGCGCCGGTGAGTCTCCGGAGGATTGGTTCACTGGCATCCTTCGTCGGGAAATCACAGCCTGGTTGGCACCATTCTCAGACAGCGCTGGGGTCCAAGGCGAAGTCTTCGGTTCCCTGCTGCTTCGTCGCATCCCTGGAGTGGGCTACGGGGTTCTCGTCTTGGAACAAGCGTCTCTAAAGGATCCAGACTTTGTCGTTGTGGATGGCGAGGCCTTCAGTGCCCCGGGATGGAATGTTCTCGTCGATACTCAGGCAGCAGAGGATAGTTGGGCTGCCTTTGATGTCGGTGGGTTCGTACTTGATCGAGACGGTCTTGACCTACCAGATGCCAGTCGGTTCTTAGATGATGGTCTCTTAATCTTTGCGGCCGACCCTAGAGATGGTTTGCCCCGCTTGCTGTTAACTCCGAATGGGGCAGAGGCCAGCCATGTCCTCGTCAACGAGAGGAAGGCCGATGACTTTCTTGATGCGTTCGGTGGCAGTAACGAAGGTTGCATCGAGGAGGGATGGACCTGTATTCGAGGCTTTGATGCCGATGCGACCGATCTCTCCGCCTTCCGCCGCGGGGAACCGCTTCAGGTGGAGCGGGGGGCTGCGCTGGTACCGATTGGAGGAATTCCCTATCTCAACGGTTGGTTGCCCACGCAGTTGGGCCTCCCCTGGATTCGGGTCCGCGGGTCCGCAGCGCCCGAAAATGTGTTGCTCAGGGATGAGGCCGGTAACCAGGTTGCATACGACCGATCCCGGGCGATCGGCGAGGAAGATCTCTGGAAAACCTCGCGAGACCGCGCCCCCATCACTCGACTCATTGATGGTGCGGCAAGTTTCGAAGCCGACTTTCCGGGCGTCGAACAGCTGCTCCGACGGCGTCTGACGATCCGAGCCCTCTCCGGTCGGGCACGTTTCCTGCGTAAGCAACGACTGGCGTTTCGGGAGGACTGGGGTCGGCATCTTGGGCCGTTGATCTGTGAAGCGACCCCCCCTCTTATCCCACCCGTCGAAGCCCTCCACAGAGCGAAAACCCTGGTTGCACGTGAGGATCGGGCCAATCCCTCCCTAGAGCGCGAATTGCTGGACGCCCTCTGCGCTCGCTTCGCAAAGCGCAGCTGGATCTCACGCCACGAGTTTTACGGTCTTTACCGACTTCTAGACCCGAACACAGGGTTGCGGAGGGAATGGCCACTGTTGATGGAGGGCTTCCTGCGTGCCTGGTGTGAGGGTGGCTGGTTGGAGGAGGGCCTTGAGGAACGCCGCTTCCTCTGGCGGATCCACCCAATCGATCCACGCCTCGTCCGCCGACCGGACGGTAAGGCCCGTCTGGTGGGTCTGACCTCCAGCTCCGATCTGATCGGCGTCGTGGCCTGGGCGATGGCCTTGGGTGCGGAGCCGCCGCGAGCGATCAGGCCGGCAAATCCGCGTCTGCCGCGGGGTTGGGAGTTTGCCGGTGATCTCGAGACGTTGGCGAGTAGCACCGGCCTTGCCCTTGTCGAGGCTGCAGATTGGGTCGCCGATGTGACCTCCGCTCCTTGGAAGGTGGAACCATTGGATTGCGATGGGCCCGAGTGGCCACCGTCTCCCCACGATCCGAAGACCCAGCTCCAAGCAATCTGCGGTTCCCGACACGGTGTGCATATCGCCCGCGACGTCGCACCCGGCCAACGCCCGAACAACTCCACGGCGATCGTTTGCGAGGAGCAGGGCTTCGGTCGCCGCCGTTGGCGCACTGAAGGGCGGCAGGCGTTCGTCTCCACTATTCGGAACCGCGTCTGCCTCGCGGCCGCAGCCGAAGCCGGGAACGGCCTTTGGCCCTTCGGCTTCGTGGAGCACACCAGGATTGAACGGCTCTTCGACTGCGATGCCTACCTACCGCTACCAATCGGGAGGGCAGCGGCATTGCTAGGTAACGAGATGCCTGGCCCGAACCTGGTCGATCCATCCAGTCACACCCATCGCTATGTTCTGGATCCGCCAACCGTCGCCGCACTGCGCCAAGAGGAACTAGTGCCATTAGCTCCCTGGAGGCCATGAGCGCAATGGAGCGATCTCGCCAAGGACTAAACACCACAACATCCGCCAGCGATGGTGTGCCAATCCGGACTCCTACGCCATCGACACCAGATAAGGCGTCGCTCCAGGTCGCCTCTGCAAAAATGGAATCCCGTCGAAGCTCCGCATTGCCTTCCTCCCCATCAGCGAGCGATCGTGCGCCGCATCCGAACGGTGGATCGGAAGAAGCCCCGCGTTGGTTCTTCGAGAAAAGGGGACGATTAGGAGGAGCCTCCGGCGAAACCGTGCCGAATGCCGTCGCCGCTTCAGGTCTGGGCCTGGAGGATTTGTTGGTACGAGAGGCAATCCAGAACTCGTGCGACGCTGCGGTTCCTGTGGCTGGTACCGGAGGGGAGCGGGAGGAGGTTCGGGTCGTCTTCCGCAAGCGTACGCTCCGGGCAGCCGCCCTGGATCGGCTGGTGGAAGGCCTGCAGCTGGACGAGCTCCAACGGCGCGCATGGAGCATTGACGGAGCCCTCTCGGAGGACTACGACCGTTGGCTCGACGATCTACGTGAGCTCCCGGTCCTCTTCATTGAGGACTACGGCACTACTGGACTTGGTGGTCGGCTTGATCGTCCTGACGAAGACTCCGACTTCGCCAAGTTCGTTTACGACTTCGGCTTTCAAGGAAAGGCACGCGCCAAGGAGACCGGGGGCGGATCCTACGGGCTGGGCAAAGGCGCTCACGCCAGGGCCTCCCTATTGCGTTGTTTTTTCATCCATACCGTGATTCAACCTTTTGAGCGGCAGGGGGAACTGCCACTTGAGGGCCACATCGGCGAAAACCAGTGGTCTCGATTCCAGGGTGTCTGTCATTTTCCTCTCCACGAGACCGACGGTCGTCTCTGGACTGGTCGTGGTTTCTTCGGGCATGCGCTCACCGATCGGGCGGATCCTCTTGCCAACGAGGCGGCGCAGTCAATGGCCGAGCGTTTCGCCTTTCCGGCCAGGAAAGACGTCGACCGTGGAACCACTATCGCGATCCTCGGATGCACCGCATCGTCAAGCGAGCTGCAGCGTGCGGTAGAGGACTGGTGGTGGCCCCGCCTGTTTCAGCACACCCTGGAAGTAGAGCTGATCGACGAGGACGTCGACGAAAGCCTCATTACCCACCCAAGGCCACTTCGACGTGCAGAGATTGTTCCTTTTATTCGATGCTTCGACGCGGCCAGTGGTGACTTCTTCCGAAACTCCAAGGAATTGAGTTCACCTGAGCTCAAGCCAATCATCCACCCCAAGCCGGAGCTGGATAAAAGCTCAAGTAGGAACACCAGCACCGTACCCGCCGGCCGCCTTGCCATGACTCAACTGCCGCCGAATATTCGTGACGAGGATGCACGGTGTACTCGTTTCATTGATGCAATGGCCCTGATACGTGGGAGCCGCATGGTTGTTGCCTATCGCCGTTTTGGTTCGCGGGGACTTCCGGTAGCTGCCACTTACGTCGCCAGCGAGGCCCTTGATCACACCCTGATGCTGTCCGAGCCAATTACTCACCATGATTGGCATCCATCTTCTGCCCGTCTATCGGATGCTGGGCGGGAATCGGTTTCCTCCCTGCTGAAGCGATTGGATCGTCATGTGCGTCGCTATCAGACATCTGTTCTTCCATCCATGGAGAATGCACCTGAGCGCGCCATCGCGCTGGAGCGCTCCCTCGGATTTCTGTTGGGTGGCGGTGGGAGCTGCATTGATGCTTTGCCCTCTCAGGCAAGGGCGAGCGGAAAGGCAACCAAAGGGCAACCGATCCACATCCGATTCCAGCCGAACAACCCAATTGCCCTGACAGATGGCAGCTTCGTGACCGACGGTGAGCTCTTGATTGACTGGATGGGAACTGCCGGCGCGAGAAAGGACGTGCGGCTCACGCTGCAGGCGGCCAGTATCGGCAACGATCGTCTGGTCCGTATGGATAGTATCGCCGTTACAGTTTTGGGAGATGAATGCTCCGAAACTCCAACTACATCGTGGACTTCAGTACTTGACATAACGCTATGCGCTGGCCACGCCCAGTCGATACCCGTCCGCATCGGCCCTCATCCCGATGGTGTGCGATTGCGCCTATTTACAGGAGGCGAGGAGATAGCGGCATGACTTCTCAAATGATCTTCCGCACATTCCATGATGCCCTACCTTTTCAGGGATGCGATGACTTATTGCTGTTGAGCATCGATCCAGATCTCGGCGGCGAGATCCCCGCCCTAGATGGAAGTGGTGCTGTGAATCTCGGTTATCAGCGCATAGCGGAATGCCGAACTTGTCTTCGCTTCAAGTTCGACTTAGACGAAGCGACTGAGCGCCTTGACCTGGAACCACATCAGCTCAAGTGGGCTCTCGTGGCGAAGGATCCCCAACTTCGCCGGCTTGCCGTTATGGAAGAGGCTCGTTTCGAACCAAATGGCGGAACGATCACGACGCTGCTTGATCCCTACGGCAGTTGCGATTTGTTGGGAGCAAGGGGACTCCGCCTTGAACTGCTGATCGCCCTGGCGGAGTCATTGCCTTCGATATCAGGTCGACCGCAGGCCAAAGGAACTGTTGTAGCCCGCAGTGTGGTCGAATTTCGTTGCACCGAAAAGGAGGCTCCCTTTCCTATCAACTACTCCGGAACCGCCTGGTTCTTGAATCGCGGCTTGCCCAAGGGAACCCTCTGGTGGCTGGAGTTGGTGGAGGGGGCGACTCCGGAGACGGATCCTGCCGCCGCCATACGAGTCACGTTGTCGGAAGACCTTCGCAGCGTGATGAACGGCCTGGAACGCGGCAACCCGATTGCCCGTTCCTATGCCGACTACGTGGCTTCTGACATCCTCGTTGAGCTGGTGCGTGTGGTTATGGAGCTTCAGGACGATACGCCTTTTCCAGAGGATCCCCACGGGCTGCTTGGCCATCTGGCCAAGGCCTTCGGACGCCCCGCTCAGGATCCGATGGAGGTGCTTGAGGATATTCGGCGGTGGCACCGGCAGGAACCTGGGCGCATTCGGGCGGAGGCTCAGCAGCTCGTTGCCGCTACCGACGAGTGGCGGACAATCCGGCGGAGAGAATCGGCGGCATGAGCCATCCATCTCTTCCGGCATTGAATGCAGCTGCAGCTTTTGATGCCCTTCGAAGTGGCGAACAGGTCCTCATAGAATCAGCCGTCGTGCAAATACAGTCCCCTAACTGGGATCCGAAGATCGAGCTGGATGATCTATTAGGAGAGTTAATCGACCTGCACGCTGCCTATGGGCTTCAGGCCAATGCCACTTTCGAATCACGAGCCTGCGTAGTGCTCCATAGCAACCTGGCTCCGACAGCAGATGCAGTTGCCGATCCTGGCTTCTGGCGATGGTTGTCCCTTGGGCCCTTGCTACCCGTCATTGAGCTTCGACATGTGTCTCTACGACCAGAACACGTGGGACTAGGCAGCCCCTGGGATGCGCTGTTGAGCCGGCTTTGGTTCCGGGCCGACTTGTCGGTAGACCACGACGACGAGGACCCCTACGCCCTCTCAGGACTCGGCGATCTCGACTTCTGGAGAAGCCACGTGCTAAGAGCTGATTACTCTGCTTGCCGCCAACTCTTACGAGCATTGCTCCGGTTCCAGTTCCCAGCGGAGAACGAAGGTAAACCGCGGCTGAAGCCATCGGGGAGCAGTGAGGGCGGAATGCGAGCAATGGCCAAGCGCATCAAACTCCGGCATGCCGTGGTTGCCTTTGAGTTGCTGAATGAAGAGGATTGCAGGCTAGAACTTGAGACTCTCGCGGAGGGCCTGGATCAATGACCATGTCCACAACAGCTTCCCTTGGCGCGGGGGCGTGCCTTCGATTGCTGCACCACTTCGTTGGTCCCGTTGATCGGCCGCGCATCGAACGGATTGTCGAACGAGCCGGAGAACGTTTTGTTGCCAGCATGGAGATTCCGCAGGACTTGCAGCATCTCGACGATGCACGTATGGCCTGGGACATTGGCGAACTGCGGGGGACACCAATCCGTTACCCGAAGCCAACTGGCACCGCGAGAATCGTCGATCTCTTCTGCGGCTGCGGAGGATTCGCTTGGGGAATGCGCAATGCCTTGCTCTATCAAGGAATCCGACCGGTTGTCACACATGCCTTCGACGTTGACGAGAAGGCCCTAGAGGTCTATTCCACCAATTTCTCTCCACAGGTCACATCGAAGGACAGCGTGGCGATGCAAGTGGATTACGGCATGCGTCTACTAAACGGCAGGGCACGATTTGCCTATCCACCAGAGATCCTTGCCGGTGCCGAGACCTTGCTTGCAGAAGTCGGTCGCACCGACTTCGTGATTGCCGGGCCCCCATGCCAAGGTCATTCGAACCTGAATAACCACACTCGCCGCAAGGATCCACGCAACCTGCTCTATCTGACGACGGTCGCCTTGGCCGTTTCCCTCAGAGCAAGAAACATTTTAATCGAAAACGTACTCGACGTCCAAAACGACCACTTCATGGTCGTCCAGCGCGCCCATGAACTCCTGGAGTCAAGTGGTTATCAAGTGGACTCAATCGTGCTTGACGGGCCCGCCACTGGTTTGCCCCAGACGCGCAAGCGCTTCTTCCTGATGGCTTCGCTTGGCGATGCCCCCCGATCATTGCTAGTGCAACGTCAGTTTGAAGTGGCAAAAGTCCGCACAGTAATGGATGCGATCGGCGATCTCGAAGGGCAATCTAGCCCCTCAATCTTCGACAGCGCACCAAAACTCTCTAGAACAAATATGGAGCGCATCGACTGGTTGTTTGAAAACAACGCCTACAATCTTGCGAACGACCAACGCCCAGATTGTCACAAGGATGGGCATAGTTATCCTTCTGTCTATGGCCGCCTGCATCCCGATCAACCAGCCGGAACAATAACGACCGGCCTGAATTCACCTGGCCGTGGTAGATACATCCATCCCACACAAAGACGAACTATAACACCGCATGAAGCCGCAAGAATCCAAGGCTTTCCTGATACTTTCCTTTTCAATGGCGAGAGTATAGGCCGGAATTCCATCGCCAAGCTAATCGGTGATGCTGTTCCGCCGCTGTTCGGCATGATCACTGCCTTAGCCTTCGTTTAAGCCAAGGCTCCGATGAAAACAAAATTGATTTTTCGCTGCCTCAGTTCAACCACCCTTCGTCACTGGCCCACTCATATAAAGCCTCCTCAAGCTCCTCCAGTGAGCCTTCCTGAACGATATTCGCGATCTCAAGATAGAACGAGCCATTAGCGCGGCGAATGAGATGCAGAACGTCCTCTCTAGGGCACAATTTGCTCGTCACAGACTCGTTGTTCCAATAGCTAAATACCTTCTCTCCGCGTCCCTCGTCATCTACCTGGGTGAGCCTGAGCGTCGCACGAAACTCACTGAGCGTAACCGCCGCCATCAGACCATCTCCGTCTGCACTACAAACATATTAGTCATCCATTTATGATAGCTCGGAGGTGCTTGGTACAGGAATGTTGCTCCTATCCTTCACATGGGATGGCCTTCGCCCAAGAATGCTGACATCATGCCCTGCTTCAGAGTTTAGGCTTGCACTGCAATGAAGCTTGCCGAAATACGCAGGGCTGTAGATGAAGGGCTGAGAGTGCACTGGCAGAACTTGGATTACGAGGTTATCCGATCCCCCATGCATTCTCTGTATTTCATTAGATGTAGCGCCACAGGTCACTGTATAGGCTTAACTTTTGCTGATGGGGTCACATTGAACGGGAAGGAGAAAGATTTTTTCATTGGAGATTCTTCTCTCGCTTAAATTCAATCACGGGGGCAGGCAGAAGAATCCAAGTTTTTGTCAAAGTCGGTATGGGTAACGACCTAATGCGGTTCCCTCCCAAAGTCCTGCACCTTGAGTTTGAGACGCCATGCTGTGGATTTTTTTCGTGCATAGCCTGAGTTTGTTCGGCTACGACAGAAACAGCGTCCAGAACCACTGATCGCCATGACCTTCCGCTACCGCCGCAGCGCTCGCCTGGGTCCGCTGCGCTTCAACTTCGCCAAGAGCGGCTTGAGCTCGATCTCGGTCGGTGGCCGTGGGGCGTCCTTCAACATCCCGGTTGGCAGATCGGGCAGCGCCCGGACCACGGTGGGGTTGCCGGGCACCGGCCTGAGCTGGAGCATCGAGCCCAGCGGTGGGCCAAACCGACGTCCAGCAGCCATCCAAGCTGCACATGCCGCAGGTCTGCCCAACAGTCGTCGCCTCAGGCCCGATCAGCTCGATGCGCTTAAGCAGGCCTGCCTGACCATGCTGCGCCAGCAATTGTTCCAACCAGGCAGCAGCACGGAGCAGCTCTGGGAGCTGAGCTTGGTGAGTCGCCTGCTGGCTGAGGCTGCGCTCGGTCCGCGCACCAGCGGTCTGCTGGCGGTGATCGAAACCCCAGAAGCGATGGAGGCCTACCTGCTGCGGGCCCAGGGCCAGGACGATCTCAAACGCCGTGCCAGACGCTGCATCCAAGCCACAGAAGAAGCCATGCGGCTGGCAGGGGAGCGGGGTTGGCTGCAGCCCTGAGCACCCTGTGTCACAAGGGTGTTAGCGGCGGGCCTTCCCATCGTCCGCCCCGCGGCAAGGGCGGTGCAAGTCGGCCTGGCGGCCGACCCTTGCCATGCGGTGCGGCGGTAAGGGCGTCCCGCCTGCGCGCCAACTGGCGTTTGCTGCCATGCCCCGTCCCATCACCAGCGGCACCGATCCCGTGCTGCTGCTGCAAAGCTGCCGAGAGGCCATCCGAGCCGTTCTCTCAGCTGCCGAGGCCACACGGGCCCACGGAGCGCCGTTCTCTGCCACTGAACGGCACTTCCTGCGGCAGGTGGCGCTGCCGGTGATCGAGCAATTCCTCAGCCGCATCCAGCAGATCCGCAGCGAGCAGGAAAAGCAACAGTGGGAGCGCTATGCGGCAGCTCCGCGTGAGGAGGCCGGGCCCTCCAGCGGCAGCTGAGCCGTAGCCCCCTGCCCATTGGGCCTACGGGTTGTTGATCAGCGATTGGCAGCCGCTGCTGGCAGCCGCTCGAGCAGCAGCTCCAGCTTGCGGTCCTGTTCCTGCAGCACTCCCAGGAAATTTGCAGCGGTCACTCCCAGCACGGCCAGCCAGGCCAGGGAGGTCCACAGAACAGCCCGCAGAACTCCAGAGCCAGCCACTGCAGCAGGAGCAGGAGCAATAACCGTTTGGGTTGCCTTCTCTGCGGGCGTGTCCTCCACTTGCAGATTGAGGACGAGCTTCAGCACCGCTTCCGGCGTCACCGGGACGATGGCGGAACTCAGTGTTGGCGATGGCGTGGTCTGCACCAGTTCCTGCCGGCAGCGATGCAGCCCGCCGCCTGCCCAGAACAGCCCCCAGGCTCTGGTGTTGCGTTGCAGCACCACCCAACGCTTTGGTCTGGCGTCGTTACGCGCCAGCTGGCAGGCCTTGGTCAGCGACCAGCTCCGGCCAGCCGCCACCGTGGGATCGGCCTCCAGCAGCAACCTGCCGTGGGGATCACAGGTGAAACCGGTCACCACTTTCAGCGCAAAGACATCGACGATCTGGCATTGCACAGATCGCTGAGCCTCGCTCCACTCCGGTGCCACGAACAACAAGGCGCCACCGTGCCGTCGCAGGCAGTTTTTGACGAGCTGGTTTTCCTGCACCGTGACCCTGCACCAGTTGCAATCACGCTAGGGAAAGTTGTTCGTCGCACCAACCGCAGTTGAGGCCTTGACGTCAGCCGTAACAGAGCTGCACGCTCGCCTCATTCCTCGTCGTCGACCACACCAGCAGGAATCAGGCGGATCTGCTTCTTACCCAGCTTGATCTCAATCTCATCTCCAGGCTTGAGGTCGAGCAGGCCGGTGTAGGCCTTGCGCGCCAGCAGGTTGCCGTCGAACTGCACCTTGGCCGCATAGCTCAAGCTGCGGCAGGCCTTTCCTTTGCAGCTGCCACCGCCATCTCCGAGGCTGACGCCCTTGGCCTCTAGCAGGGCCTCATGGAAGGCTGTGAAGTTCAGTCGTTCACTGCCGTCCTTCTTGGTGCTGAGGTAGCCGGCGGCTCGTACCAGATCAGACTTGGAAACATCACCGAGCTCCTGGACTTTGGCGAGCAGGTGAGATCCGGTGAGGACCATGCTGTTGATGCATCAATCAGCTAGAGGATATCGATCAGGCTGTTGGTGGCCAGAGCATAAAGATGCGGGTGTCCGTCCCTTCAGCAGAAGCTTCTGCAGGCTGTCCTGTAACCGTTGCGGTCCAGATCCTTACGCCCGGTTACATCAGCGCCGGTACATCCCAGCGCCTGGTGCCCCGAGGCCCGCTCCAGGACTAACCCCGGCTCCGGAGGCAGGCCCACCGACACCACCTGGATTCCCCATGGGCCTTGTTTCCACTCCGAGGCCAGGTTCACCCACACCGACACCTGGCAAGACCCCTGCACCGGAGGCAGGGCCGCCGACACCACCAGCTCCTATCCCTGGTCCTCGATGAAGGCCAGGTCCAGGAGCACCGAACCCTGCCCCAGGAGCCACACCCGCTCCAGGTGCCGACCCACCGATTCCCCCAGGGTTAGGACGTGCCAGAGAGACGGCACCAGAGGCAAGGGACAAGGCCACACCAGACAACACCAAAACTGCGCGTGCATGGAGGTTTCGCATGACCCAGGGATCAATGGAGTCCCTTCCTCATAACAGGGGCCATGGCCGAACTCCATGGCTCTGGGTGTTCATTCGCAGAGGCATGAAGCTTCCACCAACCTTCAGACCAGCCGAACCCGCCGAAAGTCCCAGGGCCTGGTGATTGCGCCAGGCACCTGCCAAACCCCGTAGCGGCGCAGACTTGCCCTGAATTCGGCCTCGAGATAGGCCTTCTCGTCGGATTGGCCGAGGTATTGCCGATACGCAAAGGCCATCCCGTCTTCCACCATCTCCAGGTTCACGTTGATCTCCCCGGTCACTTCGGCCACGGTGCGGCCGTAGCGATCCACGGTCTGAGAAAGGAGGTGCACCTTGCTGCCGATCTTCAACCGGCTCTGCAGATAGTTGCGCGTAGGAGGGGCTGCGCAGGAAGGATCTCCTCGCTCACGGCTTCTCCCAGCAATCCGTTGGAGCAGTTGCCCGGCAGCCGGTGGCTCAGGGTCTGGTGGAGCCGCAGCAGGTGCCAGGTGGTGCCATCGAGGCCGGTCTTGAATCGCTCCCCGTAGAGGCCGGCGATCGAGGCCTCGTGTTGGCCAGCGTCTTCGATCGCATCGTTTAGCAAGACGGCGATCGCTTGCTCCTCATCGCCACCTGGTCCAGGTCGGAAAGGTCATCTTCATTAGTGCCCGCCTGCGCCAGATCGGTATCGTTCTGGGCGGCAGTGCGCTGCTGGCTTGACGGGTCTACGCATCAGGCGGTTCGGTATGGAAACAGCCAGCGGCTGCGGTTGGCGACCGCCACCAGCGCCAGCATCACCGGCACCTCCACCAGCACACCCACCACGGTGGCGAGGGCTGCACCGGAGCGCACCCCGAACAGGCTGATCGCTACCGCCACAGCCAGCTCGAAGAAGTTGGAGGCACCGATCAGCGCACCGGGAGCGGCCAGATCGTGGGGCTGGCGCCACTGGCGCATCCACAGGGCGGTGAGGGCGAAGATCAGTACCGTCTGGAGGATCAGCGGGATGGCCACCAGCACGATCAGCGCCGGATTGGCCAGGATCGTTGTGGCCTGGAAACCGAACAGCAGCGCCACCGTGGCCAGCAGCCCCACGATCGACAAGGGCTTCAGCCGCGCCTCGATCCGCTTGATCGCCCGCTGGCTGTTAATCCAGCGCCGGGTGAGCCAGGCGGCTATCAGCGGAATCACGATGAACAGCGCCACCGACAGCTGCAGCGTGCCCCAGGGAACTGCTACCTGGCTGACCCCCAGCAGCAGCGCGGCGATCGGGGCATAGGCCAGCACCATCACCAGATCATTGGCCGCCACCTGCACAACGGTGTAAGTGGCGTTGCCACGGCAGAGCTGGCTCCAGACGAACACCATCGCCGTGCACGGCGCCACGCCGAGCAGGATCATGCCGGCCACCAGCTGATCTCCCAGGGCAACGGGAATCCAGGCGGCGTAGAGGACGCGAATGAACCACCAGGCCAGCAGCGCCATGCTGAACGGCTTCACCAACCAATTCATCGCCAGGGTGACGATCAGTGCCTGGGGTTCGCCGCGAATGCGGCCGACGGCAGAGAAATCCACCGCCAGCATCATCGGAAAGATCATCAGCCAGATCAGCACCGCGATCACGAGGTTGATGCGGGCCACCTCGACAACGGCCAGGGCGGCAAAGACCCCTGGAAACAGCTGCCCAAGCACAATCCCTGCGGTGATGGCCAGTGCCACCCACCCACTCAGCCAGCGCTCAAAGGGGCCCATTGATTTAGAGAAGGGGTGGCAGAGCCGGGTAGTGGCCTGTCAGCAGCATGCCCAAAGGAATCCATCTCTGGAAGACTGGTATGAGAAGTTCATCGGAAGGCTGTGTGGTGAGGCCAGAGTCCGTTCCCCCCGCGGTAGGCCCTTGTGAAATGTCCTGGACAACCATCCGTTATGCCTCCTCCTGAGGTCGATGACCGATACCTCTGCGGTTCCTGGCCTGCCTGAGCTGCTGGAACACATTCACGACCAGCTGTTGCCTGAGATCCGGATCCACTGCCCAGATCCCCATGATCCGGTCAGGGTTGTGAGCCTTCCGAGGCCCTGGCACGTCCTGGGCTGCGGCATCTACGCCGCGGTGCTGCATCTTCCCCACCTCCCGTCCCTGGTGGTGAAGGTCTACGGCCCAGGTCGCCCAGGACTCGAGCAGGAGGCTGAGGTGTACCGCCGAATCGGATCCCATCGCGCTTTCTCCCAGTGCCTTCACGTGGGCACGGGGTATCTGGTACTGCAGCGCCTGCACGGCACCACCCTCTACGACTGCCTGCGCCAGGGCATCCCCATTCCGCCCCGGGCTGTTGATGACGTGGATGCGGCGCTGGCTTATGCCGTAGCCCGCGGCTTGCATGGCCATGACGTGCATGGGCGCAACGTGATGCTCCACCAGGGCCGGGGACTGATCGTGGACATCTCCGACTTCCTCAACCCAGAACCATGCCGGGCCTGGCGGGACCTGCGTTGGGCTTATCACACGATTTACTACCCCCTGCTCGCTCCACTGGGGCTGCGGTTGCCGGGCACATTGCTGGATGGGGTACGCCGCAGCTACCGCGTGTTCCGGCGCCTGCACAAGCGCGTCGGATGAGACCGGCACCAGCAGCTCCTGTTGCACCATCTCCAGAAGATCGTCCACAAGAGGGCGATGAACGCCCAGCCGGAATCTTCAGATCGATCCCGCCAGCAATTCCCCAGCGCTGACCAAGGGCCATGTTCTGACCCTCCAGCAACTGCAGCTGCTCCAGCGACATTGACAGCTCCGCCCGGAACACATGGGCCGTGCACCGGTGGATGTCATCCACCTTGACAAGCTCCAGGATCTCGGGCTCCCAGTTGGGTTCCTTGCGCTGCTTGAGCAGCGGTGCCTGGCCATGGATCAGTACCCCGACGGTGAGCTTCAGCGCCTGGGAGAAACGGCCATAGCGGACAGGCCGGAAACGCAGCACCTGACGGCCATCACTCAGCCATCCTTCCCTTGGGCTCAGCGGTGGTGGTTGCCCAAACCCCTGGTTCATGAGCCTTCTGGCGCCAACCCTGGATCCTGACCTGCTCATCGTTCAAGGCGCTGCAGCGGCGTTCTGGAGCAGGCGATCCCGCACGGCTTCTGGGAGCCGGCGAGGCAGCATCCCCTCCGCGGGGGCGTAGATCGCCAGTTCTCGGTGGAAGGCCTCGGGCAGGGAGAAGATGCGAACGCCAGGGTCGTCGTTCTGCCAGAGCCGCAGGAAGTGGTGTTCCTTGTCGTCGACGCGGTGCTCCTCCCAGCGCCAGCTGCAGAACAAATCGAAAACCTCGTAGTTGGTGGTCCAGTCATTAGGGGTTTCGTTGATGCTGCCTCGGAAGGCCAGGCGATCGCCATGGCGGTCCTCGATCACGCCTTCCTTGGCGTGGAAGATGCCACCGTCGCTGCAGATCTGCCCATCGCGCAGAGGCAGCCCCACGCGGATCTCCATGTAGCCCTGCTGCACCAACCAGGCCAGCAGCTCGGAAGCCAGATCAGCGGAGCTGCCGTCTCCGGGCTGAACGTCGCGGAAAGGGAACTGGGCGACCAGCTGGCGTTCGAGAAGCTGCTCAGGCGTGACATCAGTGGCGAGGGCCTGAAGATCGGCCTGGCTCATGAAGAAGCCGGTGATCAGGCGCATCTGGCCATGGCCTTGTCCCTCTGGAGAGGCGAGCACCATCTGCTCGATGCCATCGAGCACCTGTAGCAAAGAACGGCTGGAGAAGTAGCCCGTGATGCGCCAGTAGCGGATGGCCTCCTGCAGGGCCGGCCGGTAGAAGCGCTCCAGCAGGTTGTCCTGGGAGCTGGTGAAGCTGTACTGCCAGGCGTGGTCGCGCAGCCGGGTCATGAAGCTGACGCGCAGATCTCTTCCACGTGGTCCACCAGGGCTTTGGCCTGCTGTTGTTGCCAGTGTTTGCGATCCAGGCCCATCGGCTCGGATTCGGCGTCGTAGCGAATTTGCACCGCAAAGGTCGTGAAAGCCTCTGCCTGCAGGAAGGGGGCAGCATTGCCGCCTCGATCTGCGATCCGCGAATAATGAGCGGTCAGGTTGTGGATGAAGGGTGGATCGTCGCCCTGGCTCAATAGCCAGGCCTTGAGGGCCTTCTCCACCGCTTGCTGAATCTGGAATCCCCATTTGGCTTCATCAGCTCCAGGTTCCTGAAGCAGAAAAGTGGCCTGAAGATCACGGCGGGCGATTCTCACCAGGGCGAGGGCCTCGGGCCTGGTCATGCAGCACTCGTCCTGCGCAGTAAGCCCTGGAGATGCCAAGGCTTCGCCACTGACGCCGTTCCTCCACCTGGCTCTGGGAGTAGAGCAAAAGATCCACGGGGATGGGGTGGTGGGCGGCTTCATGGGGCTGCGGGTGATTGGCTATGGGTTCGTGCAGGGCTCAGCTCCGGCCCTGCGGCGCAGTTGGATCAGCACCAGTCCGCCTGGGCCTTCTGCGGTGCAGTTCTGGAGTGCGGTGCTCACGGCCATACCGGCCCAGATGCCCATTACCCTCTGGCGCCAGGTGGGCCAGCCCGGCTTCACTGCTGTGGTGGGACTGGCGGCCTTCGGCGTGGGGTTCACCATGAATTCATCGATCCACAGCTACATGGTGCTGTCTTACACCGATTCCGACTCGGTGAGCCTGAATGTTGGCTTCTATTACATGGCCAATGGCGGCTGGTCGGCACTCTGCTCTCCGGAGCCTGTTCCTGTCGGGGGCCTTCAGGCCTGCCTGTGGTGCTCGGCGCTGCTGGTGGCACTGGCCTGGCTGATGGGCACCCGCTTGCCCATTCCCCCTCGGCAGTCGCCGATCTAACGAAATTCAGGCTTGCGGGTGTCGTCAAAGCTGCGGCTGAGGGCTTCGCCAATGCCCAGGCCCACCGGCAGATCGCCACCGAAGGAGGTTCCGAGGATATGGCGATAGAGTTTGGATTCGACGATCCGATAGGTGTCAGGCGGCAGGGGGATATAGCCGGCCTCCTCTACGAATCGTAGGCCGTTGCCTACGGTGAAGCTAACGAAACTGCGGATATTGTCGTCTTCCAGCATCTGCTTGTCGTTCACATACACGAACAGCGGCCTGGACAGGGGCTTATAGCTGCCGTCCTGGCCCGTTTTCACTGAAGGAGCCACGGCGATGCCCCCGGGGCTGGCGATGGACAGGGCTTTCAGTCTATCCCGGTTGGACTGGTAGTAAGCGAAGCCGAAATAGGCCATCGCGTTGGGATCACTGGCGACACACTTCACGATCACATTGTCGTCCTCACTGGCCTCGTAGTCGCGGCGCGAGTTGGTTTTGTTGCCATTGATAGCCTCGTTGAAGTAGTCAGAGGTGCCGGAGTCAGTGCCAGGGCCGCAGAGGCGGAGAGGGCGTTCGGGCCAGTCGATGTTGATCTGGTTCCAGTTCTTCACCTTGCCCTCGGCCTCCTTCGACCAGGTGCGGGAGAGTTCCTTGGTGCTGATGGTGGAGACCCAGTCATTGCTGCTATTCACCACCACGGTGAGGGCATCAAAGGCCAGGGGTAGCTCGATGAAGGTGATCCCGTTTGCGCCGCAGGTCTTGAGTTCGGCGCTGCTGATCGGCCTGGAGGCATTGGCAATAGTGATGGTGCCCTGGCAGAACTCGCGCAGGCCGCCGGTGGTTCCCACCGAGGAGAGCTTCAAGGTGACATTGCGGCCGCGATCAGTGTTGCCGTAGGCCTTGATGGCCTTCTCGATCACCGGGAACACCGTGCTGGAGCCACTGATGCGGATGGTGGCGGCCTCCTTGGTGCCCGCTCCGCAGGCACTCAGACCGGCGGCGAGCATCGGCAACAGTGCAGCCGCTAATGCAGAGGTCCGCGTCCGGGACCGCTGCAACGACAAACCAGAAAACTTGGCGGCCATCGGATCAAGCAAGAGGCCGAGGAAGCCCAATCTTGACCCATCAAGAAGACTCGTTGGTTAAGAGAAGGTGGTACGGCAAAAGATCTCTTGGTTGGGACCCCGCCCCCTGCGTCAGGAAAGAAGTCCGCACGGTCTGACCACATTGAAAAGCGACAACAGTTAACAACGCAACGTGCTGGCAATCACTCGAAGACCCACTGACCCTCGGCACCATTTCCTCCACCTGAACTGATCACGGCGTCGGTACTGGGCCCTGACCCCTGCCGGATCTCCAGGCCTGGCACACAATGAACGTACGAATCGACATCACTACCATCAAGACGAACCACGCCGATCAAGAGCCGGCCGCCAACCTCCCTGACAACAACGACCTGGCCGACGTCCACCCGACCACAGAGAACGGAGACGTCCAAGATCCTTCCATTGCAATGGGTCTCTATGCCGCCGGGTTGATCCAGCGTCAGACGCGCCGGCTTGGGAAGCTTCAGCCCGAGGTGCTCGCTGATGAGGATCCAGAGCCGCTGCATCAGTTGCGCGTCAGCCTGCGGAGGCTGCGCACCGCTTTGACCCAATTTGCCCCAGCTGTGCTGATAACCGAGGCGGTGAGCGATCGGCGCATCGCCAAGGTGGCCAGGCGAACCGGCCTATGCCGTGACCTCGACGTGCTGAAGGAGCGCTTGGAACACCAGCTGCTGCCGCCCCTCCCAGAAGAGGAGCGGAAGGCCATGAAACCGGTGCTGAAGCAGCTCTCCCGTGACCGGCGCCAGTCCTTCGAAGGCCTGGAGGAAGCTCTGCGTGGTGGCCCCTACCTAAAGCTGCTGGCCCGGCTGCACAAATGGCAGCTCAATCCACGCTTCTCTCCCCTGGGCGAACTGCCTCTGCGCCCCTGGATGTTCGAATGTCAGGCCCATGTGTCAGCCGGGCTGTTCCTCCATCGCGGGTGGTTCGTAATGGATCCCCACGACCCTGAACTCCACGACCTGCGCAAGCGCATCAAGGAGGTGCGCTACGCCCTCGAAAATCTTGAACCGTTCGGTGGAGAAACCCTGAGGGATTGGATTTCCCTGCTGAAACACGCCCAGGATTGCCTTGGTGAGCTTCATGACCTTCAGGTGCTCGTCGAAATCCTCGGCGATAAGCTCGAGCACGATCTGAGCGTCGCAGTTCCGGTACTGAACGAGGCCATTACACGACAGCAGGAGAATTGCTGGCGCCTCTGGCAGGACCACGCCGTGCGTATGCGCACCGACGACCTCCGTCACGAACTCTACGCCAGCCTGCTTGGCGAACTCCGGCCACTTCGGCAGATTGAGGCATAGCGCGCTCACGCAAGAGATCCCTTGATGAGGTAGCAAACTCCGCACACCTCAGGAGTCGTTCTGGCCGTGCTTGACAGATGCAGATGGTATGAACCACCCGCTCGGTCATTGCTGCCAGATGGAACCGCCGATTGAAGCGGTAGCTGAAAGCGCGCAGGTAACAGTTGGCGTACTTCTCAAAGCGAAGGGCATGGGAGGTCCCGACCCGCAGCAACGCAGAGGGATGCGCCCGGCTTTCCTGCAGAAGCCCAGCACAGCTCCCTCCTCAAGGAACAGTTTCCAGATGACCTCCGGACGGCTTCGTGTGCATCCAAACCATCCTGGCGAAATATGCCTCCAACATCGCCAGTCAAATATCACAGGAACGCCACCGCTGGTTACCCTGAATCTTCGGATCTGTAGCGGCAGCAGGTGCCACATGGCTCTCGGCGTCCTCACGCCTCAGCAGTGCCTGAATCGGCTGCTGATCGCTGAATAGCCTGGAGAGAAAACACACCTAATACAGGGGCTCAGCCGAGGCCAGTGCTGTCTTTGACATCTTCAAGCGTATTACGAAGCTTGGCTTCAATTTGCTTGCCAACGCCGATGGCGCGATCAGCTTGATCGCCCGTGATCTCGCCAAGCGATTCCTGGGTTTGACCTTCCAGATCTTTCAAGACGGCCTTGGCGCGCCCTTGGATTGTGGCGACAGGAAGCGGTGCGGAAAAATGGCTGGAGCGGCTCAGGTGGGGTGTGGCTGCTTTGCTTTGGGCAGGAGAAACAAATATGATCAAGGCGCTCAAAGAAAGAAGGAGGAAGCCGGCGATCAGAGTGCGAGCCATCATCAAAAGGTTATTCATAATAGAGAAAGCGAATGTATGCATGGGATAAATGCCGCGAACAAGTATCACAGCATCTTTTCTGAAAAAGAATAGTAAGGCTTGAGAATTATTCAGATCACCCTGCGCTTGCCGAGGACAAAGAGTGCAACAGCAAGCGCAAGGAAGACAATAAAAACAAGTTTGGTTAGCCCAACGGCTGTACCAGCAAATCCACTGAATCCAAACAGCGCAGAAGTAATCGCAATAATCAAGCAGATAGATGCTGCTTGATTCATCGATACCTCCTCAACACCGTTGATTTTTGACTGTGGCCATCGAGTTTGCAGTGGAAAAGAATGTTCAAAAGTGTCCTTGGTGGCTGCTATGCCCGGCCGCCTCAGCTGCTGGGTTCAACTAGGCTCTTGAGCTCATCGGCCAACTTGTGGAAGCCAGTTCCCATCTGCTCGAGCAAACTTTCCGTCTGCTCTAACAGATCGTCCACATTGTCCTGGGTGGCTTCGCGCAATTGGTCGAGTTGTTCAACACCTTGGTCACGGGCCTTCACTAGATCGTCAAGGCGGTCTTGGGCCACTTTCTGAACATCGCCCGCAAGACCGTTGATATTGCTGCGAAATTGTTCGATCTGGAGGTCCCAACCCTCTATATCAACCTGGCGCCTGTCGAGCATCGACTGATTGAGCCGTTCATCCCCCGCAGCTCGACCCTCGCTGGCCGGGGAGGGAGTTGGCATCGTTAGCAGGGTATTGGGAGTCGTGTTCATGGAGTTTTCCTTAGGTTGTTATGAGCAAACGCTGAGCCATTGATCAATGGTCTTAAAGGTGCCATTGATCCACATCAATCTGACGCAGAATTATTTATGGCAAGCTTGTCTTTCGTGCCTACCGGTTGCTGTGCCAACAAAGAGTCGTGGCACAGCAGGCTTCACTCAAGATCTCAAAATCTGGTCAATTTCAGACCTAATGCCAAGATTATTAAGGCAGCAGAGCCAAGAGAAACGCAATTAAGTTATGGAAGAATGCGTTTCAAACTCTGCGTCGATTTGGGCTTGCAATTAAACTTGCTATTAGCCGAGAATCAACGCTTTCTAAATCCAGTTTAACATCACGGATCTCATTGCGCAACCCCCTAGTCGTATCGTCACAACCAAGCCGAGTGGTGGACGCTCGATGAAAACAGATAATTCAAGGTCGTCAGCTAGAGAATGATCCCGTCACCTCTACGCAACCATTGACTTGATCTAGAGCCGCGCGTGCGTCATCAAAACTGCATGATCGACGCCAATGCCCACAGGCATTTCTCCCGAAATTACGGAGGCAAAAGCATGAGGTGGTCTGGCTTTTCTGGACAAGCCTCATCGCTAACCTCTGAGGCGGGGCACCGCCCCTGAAAGGGGCTCCCACCGTTGGCGAAGCCTTCTCCGAAGGAGTTGAGCAAACGCCGTACCCACAGCCCAGAATTCAAATCCCTAGCCGAAGGCTTCCGCTTGCGGTAGGTCGCCATGGAAGCGATCAGTGGCCGCAAGACGCTCCAAGAGATCGCCGCTGATCACGGAATCCACCCATTCCACAGGTCAGTCAGTGAAAGAAGCAGATGCTGGAAGGCGCCAGCGAGCTTTTCGCCAAGGGCAAAAAGAACCCAAGCAAAGACGAGAGCCAGGCCAAGGAAGGCGAACTGTTCCAGCAGATCGGTCGCCTCCAGATCGAGCTGGAGTGGCTTAAAAAAAAGTCTCAGCTGCTCTGATGCCCGTGAACTGCGCAAGCTGGTTGAGCACGATCACCCTGAGCTCAGCATCACCCGGCAGTGTGAGCTGCTGGGGCTGCCACGATCCACGCTCTACTACCGGCCCACACCGATGCGTGAATCGACGCTGCGGATCATGGCCAGGATCGATGCGCTGTATTTGGAGGATCCAACCTTGGAAGCCGTCGGATGGTTCAGTATTTGGCCAGAGAAGAGACCCCGATCAGCCGTGACCGCGTGCGAAACCTCATGCGGCGCATGGGTTTACGGGCCAACTATCAGAAGCCACTCACCACTGTGCCAGGTGACCCATCGGAGCGCTTTCCCTGCCTAGTTGTGCTGTCTCACGAGGTCATTCAGCAACTAGGAACAGCTGGAGTCACTGCTTAGGCGTGAGGCCACCGAGAGCCATTCGGCACCTTCTGACGTTTTAAATCCTAGATAGCGGGGTAGCCAGCGGTTGCGTTCCTCTGATCAGGCCGCCTTGCTGCCCTTTCCCACGCCACCCCCCTCGAACAGCGGGCCCAGCGGCACAACTTCCAGCTGGCCCTGTTCCGCTATCTGGAGCCCGGATGGGTGGGCTGCTCCGGTCCGAACAGCTCGACGGGCGGAGCATCTTGTCCGAGCGGCAGTGGGTTCTACCGGTAGCGCTGGCGCGGCATGGTGACGAAATGGTCGCTGTGCCACTGATTTTGACAGCGACAGCAGGATTCAGCCTTGCGGCCGGGCCTTCGATCGCTTCGCCCCGACCCGCTCTCAGGCATAAACCCCTATTGCCTCCAACAGCCATCCGTCCGATTGTTCGCCTATCGGTTTCGGAGGCCCAACGATGGATGACACTCCCCCGGGTCAGGTGCCAGGAGCGCGCTGACGATCCGGTCCCTGCTCCAACATTTTCGACGGATCACTGACTTCCCTGGCGTGTGACGCGGCTGTTTGATTTTCTGCAACGCCGTCCATTGCACCGTTAACGGCCCCGCCTCAGGTGCCCCGGACCCAAAGGGAGGTCCCACTTGCCAACTGGCCCCAGGTGCCAGCGTCAGCAGCTCCGCCCACAACAAACTCAGATCTTCAGAGCCCGGTGGCCTTATCGCCGGGCTTTGTTGTGTCGACTGGAACCACGGGAAACCCGGCCCAAGTTCACCTGGCTGTGGTCGAGGCCTCTACTTCATGACTGCATCCCGTGGCCTTGATGTCATAACGGCCAACCTCACGTCTGTCTGGGTCACACCCCATCACCACTGGCGCTTACAGGGGCTCCAGTCCTCCTGACGCTTGCTGGCCCACAGCTTGAGGGCCTCGTCCCGGCTGATCTCCCGTTGGTTCTTGAGCAAGGGCACTTGCTCACCGGGGAGCAGTTCGCCACTGGTGAGCACCAGCAGTTGGGAGGTGCTCACCAGTGGGTGGGCATCGAGGCCGCCCTTCTTGCTCGTCTTGGGGTAGCTGGGCTCAATCATGTCAATCAATGCTTGCCATGGGACCACCTCTTCCATCTCAGGCAGGAACTTCTCTTGCTAATGGCTCCGCCACGCTCGGCCTTTGGCCTCGGTAGGAGCGCGCTTCTTGGCCATCGTCTGCTCGTAATCCGTGAAGCCGAGCTGCTTGCCGCCCATCAACTCAACATTGAACGGTGATCACTGGACCATTATCTCGCGAGTTGGCTTGCTTTTCCATTGTCTCCTTAACGACGGGTCCTGCCCAGAAAACCCAGACCACATCACATCGATTCAGTAGCAAGGTCGCTGGCGCTTCAAGCCGATCATGGCCTGTGCCAGGAACGCAATCAGGTTGGTCCTCGGTTGATGTCTTGATAGATCAGAACTTTATCGAGGCATATGTGTTCCTCGATGCCACCTCTTTGGATACTTTCGTGAGAAGTTGGTTGAAGGATTGTTCAAGCAGTGGTTATTCCAGTTGCGCCGCCCCCCCTTTTGCCCTGTCCGCTGACGGCGGGATGGGATGTGATAGCCAAGACCGGACTGCCAAGGCGTAATCAAGCTGGTGAAACTTCAGGGGGATTTTCCGCCGCGTCCTACCTGAATGATCGGGATGAGCTCTGGATGCTCAGTGATGCTCCCAAAGGTCAGCTCGTCGGATGGAGCGGAGTAAGTCGTCTCGGCAGAACGCCGTTGAAGCCTCTCGGGGTGGTTCGTCTGCGCGGGAGCGAGGGCCTGGCACTCCCGGAAGCCATCGACGGGGAAGGGTTGGTGTTTCACGGAGATCACGCTTGGGTGGCGAGCGAAGGGCGTCGAAGTTCTGACCGTCCTCCCCAATTACTGCGCTTTGATCGTCACAGCGGCGCGCTGGATCAGGTGATGCACCTGCCATCCGATTGGCAGCCCTCTCCAGGACAGGGTCTTGCCTCCAATAAGGGGCCAGAGTCCCTCACCCTGCTGCTGCAGCGGGGCAAACCAGCAGCGCTCCTGATGGCGGCCGAATCAGCCTTGCTTCAAGATCCTCCTGGCCAGGTTCGCGTTTTGGCCTGGCCTATAGCCACCGGAGCTGTCTCTCCCGCCAGTGACCCAACACCGTGGGAGCCACTCAGGCTCCCGCAGGGTGATGGCTGGGGCCTCACCGACCTTTTGGCCCTCCCCGAGACAGTGCAAGAACGATCCATGCTTGGGTTGCAACGGCGATTTCAAGCACCGGTCCAGTGGAGTAATCGCCTAGTTCTCTACCCTCTACCCAAATCGATCAGACCGGGAGCGAATTCAGCTGCGTTGTCCCCGCTGATGTCGTGGGACCTAGCTGCCATTGGGCTACCGCCGGACAATTGGGAAGCCCTTACATGGGGCCCCACGCTTGCCGATGGGCGCTCCAGCTTGTTGCTTGCAAGTGACGACAACTTCAGCCCCCTTCAGGATAACCATCTGGCCCAGCTCGCGCCCCGCCGCACTTCCGATTGCAGGCCATGAAGCGGCGAGATCTGCTCAACTTGTTTGGCATCGGCAGTGCCGTAGCAGCGATGCCCACCCTTGCCAAGGGACTATCCCACCTGCAAGGAGGGCTCCCGTTCCAACCTGTGAGGACCCCTCTCCCTGTTCCTGGGGATGGCCTCAGTGCCGACCAGCAACGCAGCGTCTATCGACTTCTGAGCCTTGAGGACCGGCTCGTGGTGCCTGAGGGCTTCCGGGCCGAAGTGCTGGCTAGTTGGGGAGATCCTCTAGCCGATGGTCGCATCGGCTTCAACAACGACTTCCTCGCGTTTGGTGACCTCGGTGATGGTCGAGCCTTGTTGACGATGAATTTCGAGTACATCAGCCCCAAGACTTGGGGTGAGGCTTTCCAGGAAGTGGTGGGGAGGGAACTGCCACTCGAGACGCTGGCCCAACAACTCAAGGAACGCGGCGGCAAAGTTGATGTGACCTCCCTGCCGCCAGAGGCGTCCCTGCGACACTTCTGCAGGGACGTGGCCAGCGCCGCGATGGCCGATCTCGGCATCGGAGTTGCGGAGATCCAGCGGGAAGCGGCGGGGTCATGGCGGCGACGCCCAGGTCGCTTTGACAGGCGCATCACGGGTCTGGCCGGCCTGGATGACCCAGGGCAGAGACTGGCGGTGAGCGGTCCGGCGGCTGTCGTGTTTCGGAGCCAGAAGCGGCTGGGCTACGACGATGGCCTTGCGGATCGGGTGATCGGCACCTTCGCCAACTGCGCGGGAGGTACGACCCCCTGGGGAACCGTGCTCAGTGCGGAGGAGAACTACCAGAGCCAGGTGGTGGAAGCGGTGTACGCCGATGGGTCGTCTCCCTCTCCCGGTCAGCGGCCCTTTACTTACGACGGCGAACGCTTGGCTGGCCTCGGAAATCCCTTCGCTTTGGCGGGCAACAAATATGGCTGGATGGTGGAGCTGGATCCACGGCGGCCCGAGCAGGTGCCGATCAAGCACAGCTGGCTTGGACGCTTCCGTCACGAGGCCGTAGCGATCGTTGCCAAACCCGGAATGCCACTGATCGTGTACTCCGGCGACGATCGCCATGGCGGCCATCTTTACCGTTTCGTGAGCAACGCTTTGATCGGCGATCCGACCAATCCCGAAAATTCGATACTTTTCGAGTCAGGTCGCCTTGAGGCCGCCCGCTTCGAGGCCGATGGCAGCGGTTACTGGATTCCTCTGGATCCAGGCACTCCCATCGATCCCCAGCGCCCCAGCCACTTCGATGCTCACCAGCTGGTGCAACCCACACTGGTACCGCATTCCGATCGCAGTAGAGCAGGCGCCGAGGCACTTCAGAGTGATGAGGCGGTTAATGCCTATCGAAAGCGGTTCCGCCACCTGGCGGACCTCTACCCCACCAGTGATGACGAACAGATGGGGGCGATCCTCATTGATGCCCATCTGGCGGGCAACGCGGTTGGGGCAACGGCCACAGCCAGGCCAGAGGACACAGTCATCGATCCCACCACAGGCGATCTGCTGGTCGCCTTCACAGCTGGTGGATCTAGTGAAGACGGCAGTGCCGATCCCGCCATCTTTGGGGGTCCAGGGGGGCAGGCCAGCTGGCCATACGGCTGGGTGATGCGTTTGGGCGATGGGAGCGCTACCAGTGGAGCCAGCTTCCGCTGGCGGATGGTCGCCACCGGAGGAACCCCATGGCAGGGGGGCATGGGATTCAGCAACCCCGACAACCTTGCGGTGGACCGCTCGGGCAACATTTGGATGGTGACAGACCGTTCCACTCAATCGAACTCTCTGGATGTGTTCGGGAACAACAGCTGCTGGCTGCTCTCTCGTCAGGGTCCTGGCGCCGGGCAGGCACTCTGCTTTGCCACAGGGCCCATGGAGTGCGAACTCACCGGGCCCTGCTTTGACAATGGTGAAACAACCCTGTTTCTCTCCGTGCAGCATCCAGGGGAGGGCAACGGCACTCGCAGGGGATGGGAAAAGGAAGCTCAGGTCCACAGGCTTTTGGACCGGGATGGTGCTTCCTTCGATCAGCTGCGCTGGGTGCCGCTGGGCTCCAATTGGCCCTCCGGTGTACCGGGGGCCCATCCCCGCCCATCCATCGTGGCGATACGACGACTGGCCGGAGGTTCCTTGCTGGCCTGAGGACAAGGCATCAAGTCTGTGCCGAAAACTGGGGACGCTATCGGTGGTATGGGGTTGGCCGGGTCAGAGTCTTTGAGATCTCTGCCGCTGCCGCTGAAGCTTTCCTCTTACCTTGACTAGTTGTTGTTCACCAAACAGCTGGCCCGCTTTGAGCGCGTCGGCCATCAGATCACCGGCGACAAGCGTCATAGCCCCTGCCGAAACGTTGGCAAGGAGAAGGTGAATGTCGTAATCGATGACGCCACACGCCTGGCCGTCGCACCGATAGGTGCGTTGAAGCCAATTCGTCGAGGTCCTCGCGGACGAGCAAAAGGCGACGACCGTTGGATTTTTGGCTCGTGCGATCGGCTGGTTTACTGAGCAGGGGATCATCTGCTGCCGGTTCGGATTCTCTCAGATAACGGTCGGCTTCTAGTTCATAACAAAACCTCGTTTCGCTCATGCTCCTTTTCACAACCGGAGCAACCTGGAGGCTTCCAAAGTCATTGACTATTCCGTCTCCAGCAGGGACGCGTGGAGCACGTCCATTGCTGTGTGAACAATGGCCGTCTCCAACTCCTCCAGCTTGAATGTGTAGGCCAGGCTGGTGAGGATGTTGCGTTCATCTGGCTCCAGAGGCCCATCCGATCGCATAATTTCAGTAGCCACCGCATAGGCGGTATGGCATTGCCGCGGACTAAGTGCTCCGGCTGCCTCAAGCATCAGGTGCTGCGGCCCTTCGGTGCGAAGATCGGCGAGAACGGAGTCCACCAATTGCACCATCTCCACTTCAGTGAGGTCGGAGAAAGGGGCTCTGTAATCCAGGGCGTGACGCAGAGCGCGTGATCCAGCGGGTGTAAGCACTCCGTCCCAGGAGACAGCGGCAATCGCCACGGCGATAAAGGCCCGTGTTGGATCCATCGGAGAAGGCGGAGTCGCAGGATCTTCATCAGGAGGAAGCGTGGGCGTCATGAGGCGAATGGGGGTAAGAACTAGGTGAACTTGATTCCGGAGGGACCGCAGAAGCTCATTGCGGAAGGCATCTCCCGACTTAGAACCGTTGGCCTTGCCCTTCCTGCGGCAAAGAGGCTCCCGACAGACCAACATTTTCATCTCTAGAAACCCAGCCCAGTGAATGGGAGTAACAAGCGAGACGCTCTAAACGCGGTAAGTACAAATACTTAAGCATTGCCAAGCCCTGGGGTGTCGTTGAGTCCATTGGCTCCATGCTTCCACCGTTGGTCATGTCGACTCCTTGATGGGATCGCAAACATCTCTTTGATATCTCGGCAGGAAACGGGCTACACCTGCCATGAACTACAGATAGCGGTTACTGCTCTTGGGCATTGCCAGAAACACCAGATGTGGCAGTCGCGCCTACGCAGACACTGTCAACAGGTCTGATCCAGGTCATCCTTCTCCCAGGCCTCCTGCTTCACGCCTGTTGACACCAGCAAGCAAAAGCACTAGTACGGGCGTACTTGCCGTACTGTTGTGACCCCTGTTTCCTCTCCCTATGCAACCTTCCTCGCCGAGGATTGGATGTTCTTTGGCGATGGAGCCCTTACGCAGTCACAGGGGGCATCGGCATCAGGGCGCACTTTAAGCCTGTCAACTCCCGTTTCCCTCAGCAATCACAGGGATTGGGGCTCAAAGAGCAACCCGGTTGTTAGCTCTCCATTGAGCAGGGAATCCTGAAGCAACGCAATGATCAATGCCCTACCCCCACTCTTCAACATGGCGGCAACGTGGCGGTGGCTGCCAGACGCTTGTGAATTTGCTCAAATTAATCATACCAAGCCCGTTGATTCACGATCAACGACGGCCATGGCTCTGCGGTATTTACATCAAGCTTAGGCACCAGGATGAAAGACATCAAGGGTTGCAGGTGCTGATCAACATGGTCGATCCACAACCCCAACCCCGGCCCAGGGGATCAAATAGCTGTTGAGCACGATCGCAACGCCTGCCAGGGTCGATATGGTGCCGCTAGCGAGGGGCTCAGATGGCTGAATCAGCGCGGGACGAGGGCCAAGCTGCACTGGCGGGCTGGCGACAGCTCACGGCGATCAACACCGCCAAGGGGATCACAATCGTGCTGCTGCTCGTGCTGGCGGCCGTGGTCGGGGTGCAGGACATGCGCCAGGTGGTCTATCTCAGCTTGCACATCAGCTACTGCCTCTGGTGGCTACTGGAGCAGTGGCTATTTCCCGAGCGAGCTCGCCAGCTGTTCAGCGAGCGTGTGGGGGTGGTGGGGTTTGGCTTCGCCTTGCTGTTCATCGGGGTTCTCTACAGCCTGCCGGGGCTGCTGGCCTTTCTGAATCCCGTGCCGATCTCCCAGGCCGCCGTGGCCGTGGCGCTGGGGCTGTTCAGCTTCGGCAGCCTGATCAACGCCAGCGCCGATGCACAGAAGACCACTGCCAAGGCGATGGGTGCTGGCTTGGTGAGCGACGGCATCTGGAGGCGCGTGCGCCATGTGAACTATCTCGGCGATCTGCTGCGCTACTTGAGCTTCGCGGTGGTGGCGGGCAACGGCTGGGCCTACCTGGTGCCGGGGCTAGTACTGCTGATCTACCTACAGCGCATTGGCCAGAAGGAAGTGCAGATGGCGGCGAAGTACCCGGAGTTCAGCGCCTGGCAGCGGCGCAGCGCGCGGGTTCTGCCAGGCCTCTGGTGAGGCCCACGCAGCCGTACTCAGCCGTCACTTCAGGTGCGTTATTCCACGACAATTTCGCAACAAGCAGCGGAGCGTTGTCAAGATTCGCTCCTTCTCGAGAATTGATGGATCAATCCATAACCATGAAAAGGAATTCGTTGCTCCCCGTCAAGGTGCAGCGCTGCAGCAAGTGATGCCATCAAATACCTGGGCCACAAAGCCATTCACCGACCATGCAACCGGCGCATAGCCCACCACCGTCACCAGGTCGCGGTGGCCGCGGGCTTTGATCCGCAGCAAGCAGAAGCCGTTGTCGGCGTTATGGAAGGTGACGCGCTCGATTGAGCCTGCCAACTCCTCGGTTGGCTGCGGGCTGGCCTTGGCCTGATCGGACGGGGACTGGCGTGCCAGGGCGGGAGTGACCTGTGTGTTCACCTTTGCAGGGTTCAGCCTTGCGGGGGGCGGAGGGCGCGCCAGCTGCCGCTCTCGGTGCTCACCTCCAGGCCAAGGCCAACTTGAGCAGCCGGTTCGCCGGTGGGCTGTCGCTGCTGCCACCAGTGGGTGGCGAAGGCCCAGGCCTCCTCGATCGACTCGAAGTGCTCATCAAGCTCAAGGTGGGGTTGGCCGTGGTGATCCACCAGGCGATAACGCCGTGGCTGGTGGCTGCTGCTGATCGGCAATGAAGTGGCCATCGGTTCTGAGCTCAGCTTGGTGGGGGTCGATCGGTTTGTGCTGTGGTGGTGATCACCACTGAGGGGTGCAGGGCGTCCAGCCCGCCTTGCGTTTCTCCTCCCAGAGCGTCAGGGCCTCTGCACGGCCCAGCTCCCGGCGTGATTTCAGCAAGGGGATCTCCTGATCGGGGAGCAACTCGCCGGTGGTGATCTCCAGCCGGTGGTAATCACGCTCCCAGCGGGTCGGGCGAAAACGCAGCACCTGGCGGCCATCACTCAGCCAGCCATCCTTGGGGGAGAGCGGTATTGGCCTGCTGGCCGCAGCTGTCACGACCCTTCCGGCGCCCAGCCCCGCTGGCGCGAGAAGTCTTCAGTCCAACCATGGCAGCGGTGGGTGAGGTGCTCCCCTTGCCCCAGCAGGCCCTGGTGCAGCTGGCAGGTGAGCAGGGGGATGCAGTTGACCCCGGCGTGGTGCCGAAACCAATGACAAGTCATGCAGACCTTGCGGCTACGGGTGGGCAGCAGGACTGCTTCATCAAGAAAGGGCCAGTGCTCGCAGCCGTCATCGCCTGCGGCTGAGCTAGGCGCCGGCCTGGCACCGCGGGAGC